>JAABRC010000069.1 GCA_011391115.1 Candidatus Egaibacter danicus
CTCGAAGCCTGGCGCAATCGGAGTTTCGAGTTCGGTGCTCAGGGCCTTGGCGCGCGCGATCAGTTCTTGCGGGTCAGAGATGTCAGCCGGAGTGCTCTTGTTCATCACCTCGGCAGCCTTGTAGCCCAGCATGCGCTCGGCACCGACATTGAAAATCTGGATCACGCCCTTGGCATCGGTGGCAATGCTGGAAAAATTGGCGCTGTTGAAAATCGCGCTCTGCAGGGCGCCGGCGCGCTGCAAGGCTTCCTCGGCCTGCTTGCGTGCCGTGATGTCGGTGCCGATCAGCAGGTAGCCGATGATGGCTTCCTGCGGGTCGCGCAGGGCGGTGACCGAGACCACCGCGGGGAAGCGGCTGCCGTCCTTGCGGAAATACGTCAACTTGTAGATGTCCTCGATGCCATGCGCAGCCTTGTAGGTCAGGGCCTCGAAGCCGGGGGCAATCGGCGTGTCAAGTTCGGTGCTCAATGCGTTGGCACGGGCGATCATTTCCTGCGAGTCGGAGATGTCCGCCGGGGTGAACTTGTTCATCACCTCGGCCGCCGTGTAGCCCAGCATGCGCTCGGCACCGACGTTGAAAATCTGGATCACGCCCTTGGCATCGGTGGCGATGCTGGAAAAGTTGACACTGTTGAAAATGGCGCTTTGCAGGGCGCCGGCCTTGATCAAGGCCTCTTCAGCCAGCTTGCGCGCCGTGTTGTCGGTGCCGATCAGCAGATAGCCGATGATGGCATCCTGATCGTCGCGCAGCGCGGTGACCGACACCACCGCCGGGAAGCGGCTGCCGTCCTTGCGGATATAAGTAAGTTCGTAGATGTCCTCGATGCCGTGCGAGGCCTTGAACACCAATGCCTCGAAGCCGGGCGCTATCGGTGTGCCGAGTTCAAGGCTGAGTGCCTGGGCACGCGCGATGACTTCCTGCGGATCTGAAATGTCGGCCGGGGTGATGTTGTTCATCACCTCGGCGGCCGTGTAGCCCAGCATGCGCTCGGCGCCAACGTTGAAAATCTGGATCACGCCCTCGGCATCGGTGGCGATACTGGAGAAATTGGCGCTGTTGAAAATCGCTTCTTGCAAGGCTCCGGTCTTAAGCAAGGCCTCATGGTTCTGGAACTCAGTGATGCCGTCCGCAGTGCCTGCGACTGTGCTCAAAATGCGGGGATGGCTGATTATTTCCGTCATGGCATATCTCTGTTGGCATTCAACACGTCACCGTGTCGCGGGTGGCAGGCCTTGCT
This sequence comes from Candidatus Egaibacter danicus, assembly GCA_011391115.1. The sequence continues at coordinate 1,239 of JAABRC010000069.1, forward strand.
GACATCGCGTGCTTCGGCTTGATCCATTTCAGCAGCGCTTGCCAAAGGTCTTCGGGCTCGATCGGCTTGGCAATGTGATCGTTCATGCCAGCCGCAATGCATCGCTCACGATCGGCTCGCATGGCGTTGGCGGTCATGGCCACGATCGCCAGGTCCTTGAAGCGCTCGTCCTTGCGGATTTCACGGGTTGCCGTGACACCGTCCATCACCGGCATCTGCATGTCCATCAGCACGATGTCGTAAACAAACAGCTTGAGTTTGTCCAGCGCCAGCTGCCCGTTTTCGGCCAGGTCGACGACCAGACCCGCATCACGTAGCAGCTCGGTGGCCACTTCCTGGTTGAGGTCGTTGTCTTCCACCAGCAGGACGCGGGCGCCTTTGATGGTCGCGAGTTGCCCGAAGGTGCTGGTGAACGCTTCTGCGGTAATGCAGGGACCACTCAGGGGACCTCCCAGGATGCCCACCACACTGTTGAAAAGCACCGAGGCCGTGACTGGCTTGATGAGCACCTCCACGATGCCCGCGTCCTCCGCGCCCTTGATGACTTCTTCGCGACCATACGCCGTCACCATCATCATGAGCGGAATGCGCTTGAACGGTCGCGCCTTCAACCGCCTGGCGGTCTCGTTACCATCCATGGTCGGCATTTGCCAGTCGAGAAACACAATCTCGTAGGGCATGCCCTGCGCATCGGCACGATCCACAGCGGCGATGGCGGTCTGGCCCGAGTCGGCCTGATCGACCTTGAGGCTCATGCCACCAAGCAAGTCACTGAGCATCAGGCGGGCACACTCGTTGTCGTCCACCACCAGCACGCGCTTGCCCTGCATGTCACCCGCCAGCACCAATTTGCGTTGCGGGCCCATGCTTTTGCTCAAGCGTGCGGTAAACCAGAAGGTGCTGCCCTTGCCCGGTTCGCTCGCGACCCCAACCTCGCCCCCCATCAGTTCAGCCAGCTTCTTGGCGATAACCAGACCCAGGCCAGTGCCGCCAAATTTGCGGGTGGTCGAGTTGTCGGCCTGGGAAAAGCTCTGGAACAAGCGCGCCGTCTGCTCGCCGGTCAGGCCGATCCCGGTATCGCGCACGGCGCAGTAAAGCAGCACATCGTGGTCAGTCTGCTCCTTGAGGCGGATGACGATATCGACTTCACCCCGCTCGGTGAACTTGACGGCGTTGTTGCTGTAGTTGACAAGAACCTGCCCCAGCCGCATTGGGTCGCCGACCAGATAGCGCGGCACGTTCTTGTCCAGATCAAAGACCAATTCAAGGCCTTTGGCGGCGGTTTTCTCGGCAATCAGGTCGGCCACACCGTTGAGCACCTTTTCCAGTTCAAACTCCGTGCGCTCGACCGTCAGCTTGCCCGCCTCAATCTTGGACAGGTCAAGAACATTGTTGATGATGCCGAGCAGATGCCGGCCAGAACTCTGAATTTTGTTGATGTAGTCGCGCTGGCGTGACGTCATTTCGGTCTTCAGCGCCAGGTAGGACATACCGATGATCGCGCTCATCGGGGTGCGAATCTCATGGCTCATATTGGCCAGGAAATCCGATTTGGCGAGGTTGGCTTTGTCCGCCTCAAGCCTGGCGCTTTCCAGTTCGACGTTCTTTTCAAGCAGCGCTTGATCCAGTCGTTTGCGTTCCGTCACGTCACGCGCAGCGGCAAACACGCCCTGCAACCGACCCTCGCGATCATAGAAAGTGGTCGCGTTGTAAGACACCACCGTTTCCTTGCCGTCAATGGTGCGCGCAGTGAGTTCGTAGTCGGTAACCCTCCTGTTGCTCAGCGCCAGTTTGATGCCGGCCTCGGCGCGCTGCGGATCGGTAAAGCAAGTTCTGAACGGCGTGCCGATCAGTTCGTCACGGGTGCAACCGGTAAGCACCCCCATCTGTTGGTTGACATCGGTAATGATGCCGGACGGGTCGGTGGTCATCAGTGCATCGACGTTGGACTCGATCAGCGAGCGCGTGTAGTACTGCTGGTCACGCAAAGCCTGCTGGGTTGCATATTCCTTGGTGACATCGCGAAACACCAGCACGGCGCCAACGACGCCAGCCTTGCGATTGCGAATCGGCGCACAACTGTCGGCGATAGCGCACTCGCTGCCATCACGTGCAATCAGCACAGTGTGGTTGGCCAGACCCTGCACCGTGCCGTGCGCCAGCGTTGTCATCACGGGGATAGTGACGTTTTGACGGCTTGACTGGTCGACGATGTGAAATACCTCGTCCACCGGACGACCGCTGGCCTCTGCCCTTGTCCAACCGGTCAGCCGCTCGGCCAATGGATTCATGAGCGTCACACGCCCCTGCGCATCGGTCGCCAGCACAGCATCACCGATTGAATTGAGTGTCACTGCGAGCTTTTCCTCGCTGACCTGCAAGGTATCGTTGGCTTGTTGCAGCTGTTGATTTGCCTGCTCCCGAACTTCGAGCAAATGCTGGGTTTCGAGATGCGCCAGGTTTATAAGCCGTTGCTGTGCGCCCCGATAAACCAACCAGGCAAAAGCCAGCGCAAACAGCAACGTCAATACTGCGGCGGCGATGATGGTGGTGAACAACAGGCGCAGCTTCGCCTGAAACTCTGAATCGTGCCGCATTCGCTCTTTTTCCACCATCAGGGTATAGAGCCGCATCTCAGCACGAATCGAATCCATCAAATATTTTCCTTGACCCGCTTTGATGATCGCCAAGACGCCAAGCGTGTCGTTCCTGCGCTTGAGCTCTATGACTTCTGCCAAATCAGCCATTTTGGCGGTGATCAATGGCGCCACGGTGTCCAGGTGCTGCTGTGCAGCGGGGACAGAGTTCAATTGACGTAACGCCGTCATCTGGCCAATCAGACGATTTTGCACCGCCAAATACGGCTGCAGAAAAGCCGCGTCACCGGTCAACAGATAGCCGCGCTGACCGGTTTCTGCATCCTTCAAGGCCGACAGCAAATCGTCCGCGCCATTCAATAACGCATGGGTGTTGCCGCGTGCCATGGCGGCATCCTCCATCCGACTGAACGCCTGGAACGACAGCGTCACCCCCAACGCCAGCAGCAGAGCGACAGCGGAAAACCAGACAACGAATTTGTTCCAGAATTTCATGAGCAAAAAACCATCACGGCGTCACATGGTTGTTGATCGTTCGAGTTTTCAGTGTCTTCACAAACGCGACAAATCCTGCCTTCGATGTGGACATCAGCGGCCTGCCAGATTGAATGAACGGATCAAGTTTGTGAAACACGTTTGAACTTTATGAATTTGATTCAGGCTTTTCCGTTCGCTGGCGTACATAGACTGCCTTCAGCGTCGCCCTGTACTTTTGCGCCCTGCACCTTTGGGGTTGCTTTGCCAGTTGGATATCGAAAACCGGCGACTCCGGTTCGGCCATCTTCGCGCTTGGCGCGCTGCTCGATACCGGGGTACTCGCCTTGTAGCCAAGCCTGCACAGCCTCAGGGTTTTGTTCGTAGGCGCGCTTGATGGGGCGCTGAGGGGTGAAGCCCCAGCGGGCGAGGTATTTGCCTATGCTGCGCACTTGCAGCTTGATGCCGTATTCCTGCTCGATGAGTTGGCCCACCGCTGCTCGGCTCCACAGGAAGAAGTCCATCTTGAGTTGTTCAGGACGCTTGTCGATGATGATGCGCTGGATGGTGTCTTCCTGGGCCGGGCTCAGTACCCGTCCATCGCCTCTGGGGCGTCCACGACGTGATGGCCGTATGGCTGTCCAGCCACCTGTCTCGAACAGGTCGATCGTGGCGCGCACTGCCGGGTAGCTCAAGCCCGTCAGTTCAACGATCTTCATGATCTTGATGGCCTTTTTATGCAATCTCACGACTTGCTTGCGCCGCTCGTGGAGTTGCTCCAGGGTTTGGTTTCTTGCGTCTTCTTTTTCCATGAGGGTTCGATCATGAGATTCATGGAAAATTCATACTTTATAAGGCCGGATCAATAAAGTCGGCAAACGTTCTAATGGACAATCTCGGCTTATAGAACCCTTTGGGTTTTCTGGCGTGGAGGCAAAGCTATGCGGCATACCTCTGCTTGGAAGCAATTTCGGCGCATTCCAGGAAACCATCGTGGATGGCGTCACGGGTTTTCGCTGCAACACACTTGCTGACTGGGTCGAAGCCATCAAGCGAAGCGAAGAACTGGATCGACCATCAATTGCCGCCATAGCCAGGCAAAAATACTCAATCCCCGTCATCGGCAAGCAGTACGACCGAATTTTGCGCCAACTTCAGGCGCTTTACGGAGCCGGCTGGTACTCGGGGGAATCAACTGGATTTTCTTGATCCGTTGGGCGTTGTTTACCAACTGGTGAGCTATCACGCTCACGAATTTTTATCTGTGTGGGTTGGCACACAGACATAGCATCGCCCGCTGCCGACACTTGAACTTGCGATGCAGCCTGCCCAGGTGGTGGTGCAAAGCAAGCGCGCCATCGTCAACTCCACGTTGACTTGGCCCTTAACGTTTTCGCATCAACTCTAGAGGCAAGTAAATGAAACATCTCGAAGCTAATTTCAGGCTGACGCCATGGCTGATGGCAACGGCGTTCAGCGTCACTCTGGCCGCTTGCGGCGGTGGCGGGCAAGATCCCATTTTGGGTTCTGGCGGCATTGCCCCTGTGGTCGTGGCACCGCCCACGGTCACAAATGTCACGCCACTGCCCAGCGCTACAGCCATCTCCATCAACACCAAAGCGCTGACGGCAGCGTTCAGTCAGGCGATGGACCCAGCCACACTGACCCCAGGCAGTTTCACGCTGGCCTGCCCGGCGTCAACCGCCATGACAGGTGGCAGCGTCAGCTACCAAGCCAATAACAATACCGCCACATTGACCCTGCCTGCCAACACCGTTCTGATCAGCAACACGGTGTGCGTTGCAAACATCACAACGGCGGCCAAAGACACTACCGGTGTGGCCATGGCAGACGATTTCTCCTGGCAATTCACGACAGGCAGCGTAGCAGACACGACGGCACCAACCGTGTCCAGCACCGTCAATGCCAACGGCGCCAGCCATGTGGCCATCAACACCAAGGTGGGCGCCTCGTTCAGCGAAGCGATGAACCCGTTGACCATCACCAACACCAGCTTCACCTTGAAACAGACCAGCAGCGGCGCTGACGTGGCAGGCGACACCAGCTATTCGGGTGTCAACGCCGTGTTTGCGCCGGCCAGCGTGCTTGCAGCCAACACCCAATACACAGCCACTGTCACCACCGCGGCTTCCGACCTCGCCGGCAACCCGCTGGCCGCAGACTACAGCTGGAGCTGGACCACTGCTACTACCGCAGACACCACCGCGCCCTTGGTGGTGCTGGTCAACCCGGTTGAATCGGCCCCCGGTGTCGCAGTCACCACCTCGGTGAATGCCACCTTCAACGAAGCCATGGACCCACTGACCATCACGACAGCCAACTTCAAGGTGGCTGGCGTCACGGGCACGGTCAGCTACAACGCTCAAAGCAAGGTTGCAACCTTCACGCCCAATGCCAACCTGGCTGCCGGCACCACCTACACCGCGACCGTGTCCACAGCCGCCGCTGATCTGGCCGGCAACGCGCTGACAGTGGACAAAGTGTGGGAGTTCACCACGGTTGCCATACCAGTTGATGTGCCGCTGATTGCCTTGAACAGCGTCGCACCCTTTGGCACCTTTGGCGGGACCGCCGGCATGACCAACATGGGCACGCTGACGATCATCAATGGCGACATTGGCACCATTGCCACGACGACTTCAGCGATCACGGGCTTTCACGACACAGCAGGCGACATCTACACCGAAACGACGCTCAACAAAGGCGCTGTCAACGGCAAAATTTACACCTGCACCAACTCTGTCACCGGACCCAACTCGACCGGCCCGAGCGCTCCCGACTGTGACGTGGCCACACAGGCGCGTCTGGATGCCCAAACTGCCTACCTTGCCCTGGTGGCAAAACCCGTCGGTGGCGCAAGCCCGGCCCCGGGTGCCAATCTTGCCGGTATCACCTTGCAGCCAGGCACTTATGTCGCCCCCAGTGGCCCGTTCCTGATCGAAGGCGGTGACCTGACGCTCGATGCGCAAGGTGATGCCAATGCCACCTGGGTCTTCCAGATGGCTTCCACACTGACCGTGGGTGGACCGGGCGCAGCCGCACCCCAAAGCATCATCCTCGCCGGTGGTGCCCAGGCCAAGAATGTCTTTTGGCAAGTCGGCTCCACCGCCACCATCAACGCAGCCGGTGGCGGCACCATGGTGGGCACCATCATTGCGCAAGCGGGGGTCAATATCTCGACCGCCGACAACATGGACATCGTCGCGCTCAATGGCCGGGCCCTGTCCCTGGGCGCCTCGGTCACGATGGTGAACACCGTGATCAACGTGCCAGCCCAATAACCCGGAGAACAACATGACAAACATGACACACGTGAAAAGCAAATCTTTCCGCAGCGCGGGCAAGCTCAGCCTGCTGACACTCGCCCTGATGGCGACCCCTTTCGCCATGGCCGAGATTAGCGCAGGCTGGTACGCCGGCGCCAATTACGGCGTGACCGAGGCGACCATTGACGATGCCCGCATCACCAGCGGCCTGCTCGGCGGCGGTCTCACCGCCACCTCGATTAACGACGATGATCGCGACCGCGGCTACAAGCTCTTTGGCGGCTACCAGTACAACAGGTATTTGGCGCTGGAAGCAGGCTATTTCGACCTGGGCCAGTTCGGCTTTGTCGCCAACACCGTGCCCACTGGCACCCTGAGCGGCGGCATCAAGGTCAGGGGTTTCAACCTGGATGCCGTGGGCACCTTGCCGATCACCGAGAAGTTTTCTGCCTTCGGCCGCGTCGGCGTCACGTATGCGGACACCGACGGCACCTTTGCCGGCACCGGTGCCGTCAACGTGCTCGACCCCAACCCGAGTGCGCGCGACACCAACCTCAAGGTCGGTTTGGGCGTGCAATATGCGTTCACCGATGCCCTGAGCCTGCGCGCCGAGATCGAGCGCTACCGTATCAACGATGCCGTGGGCAACAAGGGCG
>JAABRC010000007.1 GCA_011391115.1 Candidatus Egaibacter danicus
GGCACAGGCTCGGCTGGATGAACTCAATGCACAGGCTGCCAGCGCGATTGCCGCCTACATTGAAACGCAGCAACTCGGCGTGTCAGGCCTGGATGTGGCATTTGACGGAGCAACCGGGGCCGTGACGGTTCAGGGACAGGCGCCCTCGCAGGAAGCCAGTGAAAAGGTCGCCCTTTGCTGTGGCAATGTGAGCGGTGTGCAGAGCGTCGCCAACCTGCTGGCGGTGTCTGCCCCGGCGGATGAGTCACGGTACCACGATGTGGTTCGTGGTGACACGCTGTCCGCTATCGCCAAAACCTACTATGGCAATGCGGCCAAGTATCCCGCCATTTTTGAAGCCAACAAACCCATGCTGAGCCACCCTGACAAGATTTATCCGGGTCAAAAGCTGCGCATTCCGCCGCTGGCATGATGTTGGTCTGTGGGCAGGTCAAATTACACCAAACCAGCAGGCCCGCTGAATCGCAGCCAGTTTGTTGTCAACTTTGAGCTTGGCCATTGCATTGGTCACGTGAAATGTGATGGTCCGCTCACTGCATCCGAGCCGAACACTTGTTTCTTTGGCGGTCAACCCTTCAAATGCAAGTGCCAGACACTCGCATTCGCGAGGGCTCAACGGGCTGCGCTCCCGGGCAAGCGCACGCTTGAGCAGCGGCCAGATATTGAGCGCAGACCAGGTCAGTGCGGCGGCTTCGCTGCGGTCGTGCCATTCGCGCGGACTGAACATGAAGCATTCGAACGCCCGGTTGGAGGGCAGCGGAAATTCCACCCGCACCACACTCTGGTAACCATGCGCCAGCCACAGGCGACGCCAACGGCTCTGGCTCTCGTAGGCCGATTTTGCAATATCCTGCCAGGCCACCAGCGGTGCATCTGAATCCCGCCAGGGCGCGCCGAAGTCACGGCTCTCTGCCAACGCAACCGCAGCTTCCAGCAGGCGGGGCGGATGTTGCGTCAGGACGATCCGGTCCTCCTTGTCGCCAAACGGATTTGGACCGAGCACGGTAATGGCCTCGACCGAGTGCTCCTGCAAGGCGCACAGCCAGTCATTCATGATGCCGTCCAGGCTCACACTGTCAAAGTTAACAGGCACTTTCATGGGGAGTTGTGATTGAAGCGGGGACAATAACATCAATCACATGGCGGAGCTTTCTTCTGTGGTGTGAATTACTACATAGGTGGAGTCAGTTGGACAAGGCCCGGGTCAGCAGGCATTACTCTTTACGTGCTATCGCGAAGCGCTCGTACGAAGCCGTCTTGCACGAGCCACTTGAACCCGTGTTGCATCCATCGCGCACGCGATTGCGGTGGCTTGGCGTATTCACCATGGTTGGTCACCCGCTATTTGCCTGGATATGGGGATCATGGCTGCGCCAACCCTACGAAAACTTGGGGCTCCGTCTGGTAGCGACCCTGTTGGGAGCGCTTTTGGTCGCACTGAGCTTTGTGCGGGATACCTCCAGTCGGCTTGTTCATGTCGTTTACACCACGGTATTCTGGCTGCAGCTACCCGTACTTTTTACGTGGATGTACCTTTCCAACGGTGGCAATTCAGTATGGCTGGCGAGTCTTTGTGCCGCAATTTTGATTCAATATCACGTAACCGACTGGCGACTGGCTACTGTTGGGCTTGTGACGGGCGTATCTGTATCGTGGATATTGTTTCAAGCGACCGGATCGCATGTCGCATCCTTGATGCCCGAGCAGGCAGCCACCAATATCGTCGTCATCGTCTTCAGCTGGTGTTGTGCGCTGTTACTGGGCATCTCGTCAGCGAACCTGCGCCGTGAACACCTCAACAACACGCTGACAACGATCGGGATCATGGCGCACGAATTGCGTACCCCGTTATCAACAGCGGGATTAATCAGCGATGCACTGCAAATGCAGGCAGAAACTGCGGAGAATGAGGACAGCGCGAAGAGGCTTGCAAAACTGGCGGAACGGCTGCGCGCCTTGACGCGCAACATGAACCACCAGATTGATACGCAGATTTCCAACGCCCGCTTGATGCAATTGCCGGGAGACGGGGATCTGATAGCCGCAGGCGATCTGGTCCGGCAGGTGGTTAGCAACTACCCCTACCGGTCCAGTCGGGAACGCCAGTGCATTGTGGTGACGGTTCATCGGGATTTCCGGTTTCGTTCCTCCCTCACGCAGTTTTCGCAGGTGCTGGATAACCTGATCAAGAATGCGCTTCACTCGCTGCAGACCGCCAGTTCGGCATTCTCCGAAGGCGACCTGCAAATCGAAGTAGGAGCTTCCGGGACCAAGGGGCGTATCGTGGTCATTGACAAGGGCATGGGTATCAACCCGAAATCCTTGCCGCATATTTTCGAAGCGTTCTTTTCGACCAACCGGGGTACTGGCCACGGACTTGGCCTGGCGTTTTGCAAACGGGTGGTTGAAACCGCCAGAGGTAGGCTAAGTGTCAAGTCAGTGCCGCTCCAAGGGGCGACGTTCATCATTGAATTACCTGTCCAGGTCCAGGTCAGCAACACACATCAGGGAGATACGAACTCATGACCTTTCCCCTCTACCGTCGGCCCGGCACGGTGGCTTTTCTCGATGACGATCCGGCCTACCTGGAAATGCTGGCTGAAGTGATGCCACGGGACTGGTCTGTCAAACTGTTTGCCGATCCACTGGACTGTATTCACCATCTGCAAAGCGAGCCCGCACGCTGGGAAGCCGATGCCTGGCGCCAGCAGGACATGATTGATCGGGGTCGTAACGGGCAGGCACTGATTCCGCAAATTCTGGCCTATTGGACGGAGGACGGAACCAGCCGGTTTGATTTGACCCGCATTCTGGTGGTGGACTACTCCATGCCGGCCATGAATGGCCTGCAGACGCTGAGCACCCTGATGGACTGGCCTGGTTCCCGCATTCTTCTCACGGGCCAGGCCGATGAGCAGATCGCCGTTACGGCATTCAACCAGGGCTTGATTGAGCAATTCATCCCCAAACAGTCGGTTGACATCACACGTCGGCTGACGGACTCCATTAAGCGCATGCTGGAACTGCCGGCGCGCGGGCAGGGGCAGATCTGGCGCGCCACGTTGACCCGAGAGCAATATGCGTTGTTGTGTTCACCCACCATTGCACCTTTGCTGGGTGCCCTGGTGCTGAAACAACGCTGGGTCGAACATGTGGTCATCGGTGCGCCTTTTGGTGTACTGGGGCTGGACGCGGTCGGGCAGGCTAGCTGGCTACAACTGGAGCACCGGGACAATTTGCGCGATCTGGCCGAACTGGCCTGGACTCAGGGCATTTCCGCGCCAGAGGTGGAAGACATCCGTTCTGGCCGCAAACTGGTTGACCTTGAACTTCAGTTGGCGCTCAACAGCGGCAAACCAGCGCGCCTCGCTTCCGCCATTGCGCTTGGAGCAGACATGCCTCTTTGGGCGGCGGTATTTTCTATCGATCCGGCGGTGTGCCCTGGCTCCAGTAAAGGCTACGCGGCCCACCTCGCTGCGCAAGGCGACCGCGAACTGCCAGACCGAAGCGCGAGTTAAAGGCTAGTCGGCGCTTTTACTGCGCCTGGCGATGGGCCAATCCCAGGGTTTGACCAGCGGCGCAATGTCGCGGGCGACGTCCTCGACGTGGCTCATCTCGGCGTCCGTCAGGCTGGCGTTCAGCGTGAGTCGCACCATGGCCCGGTTGCGGCTGGTAGCCGGGGCGCAAAAAATTGCGCCGAATACGTTACGTTCTTCCAGTCGATCACGGAGTGCCATGGTGTCCGGTTCCAGGCCGGCTTCCAGCGAAATGATCTGCTCAGTACCCTGATGGATAGGGTAGCCAAGTTCGGTGAAACTGCTTCGCAAACGCTGCGTGTTGGTGCGCAAGCGTGCTCTTTCACTGTCGCAGCCCTTGATGACTTCCAGCGTTGCGGCCAGCCCTGCTATTTCATGCGGCAAGAGACTGGAGCTGAAAATATTGGGATAGCTCGAGCTCAAAATGTAATACCGCATTTCCGCGGGGGCCGAAAAGAATCCGGCACGCCCCGCAAAAGCCTTGGCCAGGCTGGCCGTAATGAAGTGCACCCGGTTGGTAAGCCCAAGCTCGGCGCACAGGCCTGCGCCACCGGGACCGTGCGTGCCGAGGGAATGGGACTCGTCGACCAATATCATGCACCCGTGCTGTTCGGCCACCTCGACCATCTCGGTCAGAGGGCACAACGCGCCAGTGGTGCTGTAGACCGAATCCACCACCACAATGCCAGGGCCGTTGCGGGCAATCACGCGGGACAAATGTCCCGGGTCGTTGTGCCGGAATGGGTGGGCTGGTGCGCGAGCCGCGTGAGCACCTTCCCACAATGAAGTGTGCGCCAGCGTATCCAGATACACCGGCGTTTGCGCGTCGGCGATCGCCTGCAGCAAACCAACATTTGCGGCATAGCCTGATTGACAGACGAATCCATCTTCTTTCCCTATCCAGTTGGCGATAGATGTTTCGAGTGCGCGACCAGGGTGCTGGTTGAGCAGAAAAACACCTGACTGGACAACGAATTCACGATTGCGCTGCATCGCCAGGACTTGGGCCTGAACAATATCTTCGTGCCCCGTGACGCTCAGGTAGTCGTTGCCGTCCAGCCGAACCGCGTTTGAACCGGCAGGACGACCATGCAGCACAAACTTGCCACCCCACTGGTCTTGCCAGCGCGGGGTGAAGTCGCGGGCTATCCGCGTAGCCAATCTCGCCCCGAGCGGGGGGTTCCGGGTGGCGTGGGATGTAACTGGGCCGATTCTGTCTAGAACTTGCATGTGACGCTCCGTCAAGGGAATACGTCACATTGAACACGTTATCGTGAAATATTTGTGGTGAACCCCTGTCAGATATGACAGGGGTTCACCCTCAAGTTTTTCGATTTGCGGTAATGGGTGTTTTTACTTTGCCGCCGGAATGGGCTGTTCTGCAGCCTATCCCTGACGCCAGGGCAGGCCGCGAAAACGCCAGCCCCCTTGGTGTCCGCGTTGTGCCTGGGTGTCCGGGTCGCCCTCGAAACCCTCCAGAATGTTGTAAGCCTCCAGCCCCAGTTCCGTGGCGCGACGGGCCGCCGCCACCGAGCGCACGCCGCTGCGGCACAAAAGCACCACTTTGGTGCCAGCCGGAACCGCTGCGCGCAGCCCGTCATCAAACCCGGGATTCATGGCCATGCCGGGCCACTGCTTCCAGGCCAGGGCCACAGCGCCGGGGACAAACCCGACCCATTCACGTTCGGCGTCGGTTCGCACATCCACCAGTACGGCCTTGCCCTCCTGAACCCAGCGCCAGGCGAGTTGGGGGGATACATTACCGGCATAACCATCTGCCTGCCGCGGCGATTCATCGGTGACAGCAGTTGTAGACGCGTGCACGCCATCGGCATCGTGTCGCAGGCCGGAGGTCAGATTGGCCGGTACCGCTTCATCCATCCGATTGGGGCGGGGAAGATTCAATGTATCCATGATGGCCGTGAACTCGGCTTCCGTTTTGCCTGCCACGCGTGCGTTGCCTTTCTTTTCAGATCCAATCGTGCTTGAAACCCTGCCCTGGTAGTCGTGCCCCGGCCAGACCATGGTGTCCTCTGGCAGTTTGAACAGAACCTGCGTCAGGCTGTGGTACATCTCCCGGGCACTGCCTGACTGAAAATCCGTGCGACCGCAGCCGTTGATCAGCAGCGTGTCGCCGGTGAAAACATGGTTGCGCCACACAAAGCTCATGCTGCCGGCGGTGTGGCCGGGCGTATGCAGTGCGCGAAGCTCTTCGCTTCCAAAGCTCAACACGTCGTTGTGCTGGATTTGAAGGGCTGCGGTGGTAATGCCGCAACCTGCCGGCGCTGCTGTGCGAGCCCCCGTATGCTCGGCCAGCAAGCCGGCACTGGTGATATGGTCGGCATGGGCATGGGTTTCGGTGGTCCACACCAGTTTCAGACCGTACTGGCGCAGCACGGCCAGGTCGCGCTCCAGTTGGGTATCAACGGGGTCAATGATCAGGGCTTCACGGGTGTTTTCGTCGAACAGAACGTAGGTGTACGTACTCGACGCGGTATCAAAAAGCTGGATCGGGTTCATGGCGATTAGGCGGGTGTCGGCATTCAGGCAAATTTACCCAGCATCTCGGCAACGTGATCGGCCGGCATCTCGCCCTGCTCAATCATGCAGCCCACCATACTGAAGAACGATTTGTCCAGGGCTTTCCGGGCTGCTGCAAGCTGCTGGGCAATTTTTTCGCAATCGGATTCGCTCTGGATGAGTTTCTGGATGCCGCGCAACTGTCCTTCCACGCGGGCGAGGCGCGCACACAATGCTTTTTTACTGGCTTCGTCGGACAATTTGCTCATGTTGGTTTCCTGAACGGTTTTCTAAACTGTGATGCTCATACACCTTGCAGCATAAATCTTTTTTCCCTGCGGTTGGCAAAACAGGGCCTTGAGGCTAACTGATTTTGCTATATATTCCATAGCTAAAAATACCCTATTTCAGAGGGATAGAGGCAGAAATGACCATGGAAAAGGCCATGTTTGACACCTGGAGCCCGCTGCCCTCTCCAAATGCTGGATCGCATTTGCCGGTTGGGCTGACGGGTCATGTAGCCGGCTGCGGCGCTGTAAGTGACAGACAGGCCATCGTCGGATAAGATTGACGTTTACGTAAACGTCAACTAGAACGTGACAAAAAAAGCTATTTGAGGTGATTCCATGACCGACTTGTCTGCTGAATTCAAGGCCCTGGCCAACTACCGCCCCACGAACAAGGTGCGTTTTGTCACGGCGGCCAGCCTGTTTGACGGCCACGACGCCGCCATCAACATCATGCGGCGCATTCTGCAGGGTATGGGCGCCGAGGTTATCCACCTGGGACACAACCGGTCCGTCGACGAGGTCGTCACGGCCGCGCTGCAGGAAGACGCGCAGGGCATCGCCATCAGCTCATATCAGGGCGGGCATGTGGAGTACTTCAAATACATGGTGGATTTGCTCAGGAGCCGTGGTGGCGAGCACATTCAGGTGTTCGGCGGCGGCGGCGGCGTGATCGTGCCGCCGGAAATTCGTGAACTGCACGCTTATGGTGTGACCCGTATTTACAGTCCGGAAGATGGCCAGAAAATGGGTCTGGCCGGCATGATTGGCGAGATGGTGATGCGTTGTGACAAGGACCTCACGGTCTACGCGCCTTCCGACCTGGCAGCCATTCAGGGTCACAATGAGACCAACTGGCGCGCGCTGGCCAAATTGATCACGGCTATCGAGGCTGCAAAGGTCAATGAGCCTCTAGCCTCGGAAATCAAAGCGCAGGCGGCTACAAAAAAAGTAGCTGTTGTGGGCATCACCGGCACTGGCGGCGCGGGAAAGTCATCACTCACCGATGAGTTAATCCGTCGCCTTCGACTGGATCAGGATGACAGCCTGCGCGTGGCGGTGATTTCAATAGACCCCAGCCGCCGCAAGAGCGGTGGCGCCTTGCTGGGCGACCGCATCCGCATGAACGCCATCAGCCCGTGGAGCAAGGGGCCACGTGTTTTCATGCGTAGCCTGGCTACGCGTGACTTCGGCAGCGAAATCAGCAAAGCACTGCCCGATGTGGTCGCCGCGTGCAAGGTGGCCGGGTTTGACCTGATCGTGGTGGAAACCTCCGGTATTGGCCAGGGCGATGCGGCCATCGTGCCGCTTGTGGACGTACCGATTTATGTGATGACGCCGGAGTTTGGTGCTGCCAGCCAACTGGAGAAAATCGACATGCTGGACTTCGCCGAGTTCGTGGCGATCAACAAGTTTGACCGCAAGGGTGCGGCCGACGCGCTGCGCGATGTGTCCAAACAGGTGCAACGCAACAAGGAAGCCTGGACCACGCCGGCGGATCAGATGCCGGTTTTTGGCACGATGGCTGCGCGCTTCAATGATGACGGCGTGACCGCGCTGTATCAGGCGCTGAAGGCTCGCCTAGGTGCGCTGGGGCTCAAGCTCAGGACCGGTCGAGCCGGTTCGAGTGAAGGTCTGTTGCCACAGGTGGGCGTGCGGCACAGCACGAACCAGATGCCGGTGGTGCCTGCAGCACGTACCCGGTATCTGGCTGAAATCTCCGATACGGTACGAGGCTACAAAAAACGCGCGCGTGATCAAGCCCATTTGGCCCGTGAAATCCAGCAACTGCGTGCCGCTGCCGCCATGTTGACAATCGGCAAGCCGGACAAAGCGCGTGCTGCCGAAGCGGCGATTGACCTGGCCGTGCAGCGTGAGTCCATTCAGGACATTTCAGCCAAAAAGCTGCTGACCCAGTGGCCTGAGATGCAAAAGGCCTACGCGGGTGACGAATATGTTGTCAAGATTCGTGACAGGGAAATCCGCACAACGCTGACGAGCAAGTCACTCTCGGGCACGACTATCCGCAAGGTTGCGCTACCGCAGTATGAAGATCATGGCGAAATCCTGAAGTGGCTGATGCTGGACAACGTGCCCGGCAGCTATCCCTATACCGCGGGCACGTTCGCGTTCAAGCGTGAAAACGAAGACCCGACCCGCATGTTTGCGGGTGAGGGCGACGCCTTTCGCACCAACACGCGATTCAAGTTGCTGAGTTCCGGCATGGATGCCAAGCGCCTGTCCACCGCGTTTGACTCCGTCACGCTGTACGGCAATGACCCCGATCCGCGGCCCGACATTTATGGCAAGGTCGGCAACTCTGGCGTGAGCATTGCCACGCTGGACGACATGAAGGTGCTGTACGCCGGGTTTGATTTGTGCAGCCCGAGTACCAGTGTGTCGATGACGATCAACGGCCCGGCACCCAGCATCCTGGCCATGTTCATGAACACGGCCATTGACCAGAATCTGGAAAAATTCAAGACTGACAACGGCCGGGAGCCCACTGATACCGAGGCTGCCAAAATTCGTGAATGGGTGCTGGCCAACGTGCGCGGCACCGTGCAGGCGGACATCCTGAAAGAAGACCAGGGACAGAACACCTGCATCTTTTCGACCGAATTCAGCCTGAAGGTGATGGGCGATATTGCCGCGTACTTTGTGCACCACAACGTGCGCAATTTCTACTCTGTGTCCATTAGCGGATATCACATTGCCGAAGCAGGGGCCAATCCGATTTCCCAGCTCGCCTTTACGTTATCCAACGGCTTCACTTTCGTTGAGGCCTATCTGGCGCGTGGCATGCATATCGACGACTTTGCACCCAACCTGAGTTTCTTTTTCAGCAACGGCATGGACCCGGAATACACCGTAATGGGCCGCGTGGCGCGCCGAATCTGGGCCGTGGCCATGAAGGAGAAGTATGGCGCAAACGAGCGTAGCCAGAAGCTCAAATACCATATTCAGACCAGCGGGCGCAGCCTGCACGCGCAGGAGATTCAGTTCAATGACATCCGCACCACGCTGCAGGCGTTGATCGCCATTTACGACAACTGCAACAGCCTGCACACCAATGCATTTGACGAGGCCATCACCACACCGACCGAAGACTCGGTGCGCCGCGCCATGGCGATCCAGCTCATCATCAACCGTGAATGGGGCCTGGCGAAGAACGAAAACCCCAATCAGGGCGCGTTCATCATTGAGGAACTGACTGAACTCGTGGAAGAGGCGGTGCTGGCCGAGTTCACGGCCATCGCCGAGCGTGGTGGTGTGCTGGGTGCCATGGAAACCGGTTACCAGCGCGGGCGTATTCAGGATGAGAGCATGCACTACGAAATGCTCAAACACACCGGCGAACTGCCCATCATCGGAGTGAACACTTTCCGCAATCCGCATGGCGATGCGGTGCAGGACAAGCTGGAACTGGCGCGTTCAACCGATGACGAAAAGCAAAGTCAGCTCAAGCGGTTGGCTTCATTTCACGCTAAGCATGCCGGTGAGTCATCGGCCATGTTGAAGCGTCTTCAAAAAGCCGTGATCGACAACCGGAACGTGTTCGAGGTACTGATAGACGCCGTACGCGTCTGTTCACTGGGGCAAATTACCAGCGCCCTGTTTGAAGTGGGCGGACAGTACCGCCGGAACATGTAGTTCCGGGTTGACTGGAGAACGCTCAGTTGTGAAAATACTTTTCGATCGCCTCATCAACCATATCGGCGTCAAAGGCAGCGTCGATATCAGCGTCAAAGGCAGCGCGAGCGTCCATGACGGCCTTGGAATAAGGGATCAGGGGTTTGTCCAGGGGATGTAGTTTGTGGCGACGCAGGCCACGCAATTGCTGAGAATGTTCCATGGCGCTGAGCACCATTTCGGGTTCCATCATCAGGCTGAACGGGTTGAGAGCAACGGTTTCGGTTCTCATGGCGGCTTCCTTCTTCCTTGTTTGGCGCCTACCAGTGGCGCTTGAGAGAACTTTAGTCTTTCATCCCGGGTAAGTTAAGTCAGCGAATCGCCAGAGCTGCTGTAGGAAGTTGTCTGACACGTCAGTCGCCCAGCATCAGGCGTACCTTGACGCTTTTCCCCTTGATCTTGCCCGCGTTGAGCTTGGCGCAGGCGGCGGTGGCGACATCTCGCGCCACCGCCACAAAAGTGCAGAACTCGGTCACCTGAATTTTACCGATCTGCTCGCGGGTGTAGGCCACACCACCTTCAGCACCGGTCAGGGCACCCAGCACATCGCCGGGTCGGATTTTTTCCTTGCGTCCGCCCAGAATTTGCAGCGTGACCATGGGGGGCAGCAAAGGGCCTTTGCCTGTGGGGTTTAGTTCATCCAGCTTGTGCCACACCGAAGGCTGGTTCTGGTACTGCTCGATCTTGCCGACAAAGCCCATCTCGTTCATGGAGGCCAGGCTCAAGGCCAGGCCTGATTCGCCAGCACGCCCGGTGCGGCCAATGCGGTGCACATGCACTTCGGGGTCGGGCGTGATGTCCACGTTGATCACTGCCTCAAGCTGCGTGATGTCCAGGCCGCGCGAGGCCACATCGGTGGCCACCAGCACCGAGCAGCTGCGGTTGGCAAACTGGGCCAGCACCTGGTCACGTTCGCGCTGCTCCAGTTCGCCATACAAGGCCAGCGCGCTGAATCCCTGTTCCTGCAAATACGTCACCAAATCCTTGCATTGCTGCTTGGTATTGCAGAACGCCAGCGTGCTGACCGGGCGAAAGTGGCTGAGCAGCAGCGCTACTGCCCCCAGCCGGTTGACGCGCGTCACCTCATAAAAACGCTGCTCGATCCGGCCTTGAGCCTGCTGCGCTTCCACCTTGATTTGCACGGGCTCCCGCATAAACTGCCGCGCCAGCTTTTCGATGCCTTCGGGATAAGTGGCCGAAAACAGCAGGGTTTGCCGTTCCTTGGGGATCTGTTTGACCACCGTGGCAATGTCATCAAAGAAGCCCATGTCCAGCATTCGGTCGGCCTCATCCAGCACCAGCGTGTTCAGGCTTTCCAGATTCAGATAGCCACGTTCCAGATGATCCATGATTCGCCCCGGCGTGCCCACCACGATGTGCGCACCGTGCTCCAGCGAGGCGCGTTGGCCGCGCAGCGCAATGCCGCCGCACAAGGTGACGATTTTGATGTTTTCCTCCGCGCGTGCCAGACGCCGAATCTCTACCGTCACCTGGTCCGCCAGTTCACGTGTGGGGCACAGCACCAGCGACTGCACGGCAAACCAGCGCGGGTTGAGTTTGGCCAGCAGGGCCAAAGCGAATGCCGCCGTCTTGCCGCTGCCGGTTTGTGCCTGGGCAATCAGGTCTTTGCCCTGCAGCGCAACGGGCAGACTGGCTGCTTGAATGGGCGTCATGGTGTCGTAACCCAGTTGCTGCAGGTTCGCAAGCGTCGCTGGGGGGAGGGAAAGGGTGCTGAAAGCTGAGCCTGCTGCGGCGGTGGAAGGCGATGTGATCATTCCCCAATTATCGACCCCCATCCCTACAATGACCGTATCGAACAGACCGATGAGAAAGTACTGACTCCCATGACAGGTAAAACCATGCGCGCCATGTTGCTCACGGGCTTTGGCGGGCCCGAAAAGCTTGCCTATCGGACCGATGTGGCAGTTCCCATCCCAAAATCAGGCGAAGTTCTTGTCCAAGTGGGAGCCTGCGGCGTGAACAACACAGATATCTGGACCCGAGAGGGCGCTTATGGTTCTGACGAGCAGTCGGGCTGGCAAGGGGGCGCCTTCCAGTTTCCGCGCATCCAGGGCGCAGACACGGTTGGCAGGATCGTCGAAGTGGGTGAGAAAGTGCTCCGGGACCGTCTTGGAGAAAGGGTGATGGTGAACCCCACTATTTACCCGGATACAGACAATGCCCTATTTGACGCTACCTATCTGGGCAGCGAGTTTGACGGCGGCTTTGCGGAGTATGTCTGCGTGCCCAGCGCAAACGCCCATGCAGTCGAGTCGGGCCTGAGTGACGCACAACTTGCTACCTTCATGACCTCCTATTTGACCGCAGAGCACATGCTCAACCGTGCCGCCGTCAAAGCGGGTGAAACGGTGCTGGTCACTGGCGCCTCAGGTGGCGTGGGCTCAGCGCTGGTGCAACTGGCTGGTGTTCGCGGCGCAAGAGTGGTCGCCATTGTTGGCCGGGGCAAGGAAGCCCAGTTGGCCGACTTTGGTGTGACAGGTGTCTTGTTTCGCGACGAGGGCGATCAAATCCCCAGTCTCCGAGAGCAGACTGGCAAAGATACCGTTGACGTAGTGGCGGATATAGTGGCCGGCGAGTCGGTCGCCGGGTTGATGGAAATGCTGCGGGTGGGCGGGCGCTACGTTACCGCAGGCGCCATTGCTGGTGCCCAAGTTGTGCTGGACTGGCGCAAACTGTATTTGAAGCACCTTACCTTGTTGGGCTCAACCATGGGAACGCAGGAAGAATTCAGGCAGATCGTCGCCTATGTGGAAGCTGGCAAACTGAAGCCTTTGCTCAGTGCGACCTATGCCCTTGAACAGCTCGGCCAAGCCCAATTGGATTTCAAGCGCAAGACGCATTTCGGCAAACTGGCCATCATTCCCTAGACGTGAAACCGGATATGCATATTTCTACCGCTTTTGATTCTGGCGCCATTGAGGTCGTAAGTCTGGCCGATACTGGTGATATTCAGCTGCGTGTCCGTCGCGACAGCGCGGCCGAGTTCGCGCAGTGGTTTCACTTCCGGTTGCAGGGGGCGAAGGGTCTACCGGTTGTCTTGCGTTTTCTCAACGCGGGCCAATGCGCCTACCCAAAGGGTTGGGACGGTTACCGCGTGGTGGCCAGTTATGACCGCCAGCACTGGTTCCGGATCGACACCGACTTCGACGGCAACGTGATGACGGCCCGCATCGTGCCCGACACTCAGAGTGTGTATTTCGCCTATTTCGAGCCTTATTCTTACGAACGCCATCTGGACCTGATCGGCTCCGCCGCCGAGTCGGAGCGCGTGGATATGCAGCACTTGGGCTATACGCTGGATGGGCGCGACATGACGTTGCTGCGCATCACCGATGCGCTCAGTTCTACACCAGCCGAGCAGAAGAAAAAAATCTGGTTGATCGCCCGCCAACATCCTGGCGAAACCATGGCCGAATGGTTTGTGGAGGGTTTTTTGGAGCGCTTGCTGGATGGAGATGACCCCGTGAGCCGCGTGCTGTTGGGAAAGTGCATCTTTCACGTGGTGCCCAATATGAACCCGGACGGCGCGGTGCGTGGCAACCTGCGCACCAATGCAGCGGGCGCCAACCTGAATCGCGAATGGCAGTCACCCAGCCTGGAGAAGTCGCCCGAAGTGTTTCATGTACGTGCGGCGATGCAGTCCGCTGGCGTGGACCTGTGCCTGGACGCCCATGGCGACGAGGCGCTGCCATATAACTTCGTGGTGGGCTCCGAAGGCAACCCGGGTTACTCCACCCGTATGCAGGGTCTGGAAGATGCGTTCAAGGCGGCGTGGGTCGCTACCTGCCCGGACTTTCAGGTCAAACAAGGCTACGGGAAATCAAAACCCGGTGAGGCCAACCCGACACTTGCCACCAACTGGATCGCACAGCACTTTGACTGCCTGGCCCACACCATCGAGATGCCCTTCAAGGACAATGCCAACCTGCCAGACGAGGCCACCGGCTGGAGTGGGGAACGATCCAGAAAGCTCGGCGCCAGTGTGTTGTTGCCGATCCTGGCCGTTGTGGACCAGTTGCGCTGAATTCCCATGGGAAATTGCAGAGATGCTATTAATTTAATAGCTATTCACGCATATCCGACAAGGGCTGGAGGCCTAAAACATGCTTAAAACCGCCTGAAACTGCCGGGTTTTCATGAATTCAGGCACAAGGTCAAACGTTGCAAGTTCAAGCGTAATACCGGGCCACGTAATCCTCAAAGCTGCCTTGATCCGATGCTTCCAGTTGCTGCTGTTCCTGCAAAGATTTTTCGACGCTGGCCGCAAACCGTGCCTGGGTGATTGCATCCAGCGGCTGGGCCAGCAGCGCTTTCTTGTGCTGTTGTGACAGCTGCATCGCGTACTTGAAAAACCCGCCGTGCTCGCGGGCGGCCGCCAGTATCTGCGCCGAAGGCGTGGTGTCGGGGTCATCAATGCGTTTACGCAGGGTCTGCAGCGTGGTGACATAACGCGTGCCGCCGTAGGCCGTGTCCAGCATCTCGGCAAAGGGCAGCATGTCGTCAAACAGCTCGTGCGCCAGCGGGCGGAAGGGCTGCTCGCGGTTGTGCACCAGCAGGTGCAGGTCGGGCTGGCGCCCGCGGTTGACCACGCGACGCTTGTTCTCGTCGTTTTCGCTTTGCTCGCGGCTGGTGATGGGTGGGCTGTCACGGAACAGGCACATCAGCAGCAGCACATCGGCAAATGTGCCCTGCTCGGGCGTGATGCCGATGTCAACCAGCGGGTTCAAATCAAACAGGCGCATCTCCACGTATTCCACGCCATAAAGCTGCAGTGCCTTTGATGGGCGTTCGCCGTGTTGGCCAATGCGTTTGGGTCGCATGGCGGCATAAAACTCGTTTTCAATTTGCAGCAAATTGGCGTTGAGCTGCTTCCAGTGGTCGCCCTCGCGCACGCCGATGTCCAGGTAAAACGGATCGGGGGTGCGGATGGCGGCGTCCAGCGCCGCGGTGTATTCGCGCAGGGAATTGAAGCTCACGTGCAGGTTGTCCTGCGCCCGGTTCTGGTAACCCAGGTCACTCATGCGCAGGCTGGTGGCGTAGGGTCCGTACAGGGTGCCGGGCACCAGCTCCTGCAGGTCTGACTTGCGGCCCTGCAGGAATGATTTGCAGATGGCCGGAGACGCGCCAAACAGGTAAGGCACCAGCCAGCCGTAGCGCAGGAAGTTGCGAATCAGCCCGAAGTAGCGGTCGCTGATGAAGTCCTGCGCGCAGCTGTCATCGCCACAACATTCCTGCAGCGCGGGCCAGAATTCGGGCGGCAGGGACCAGTTGTAGTGCACGCCTGCAATGGTCTGCATCTGGCGGCCGTAGCGCAGCCCCAGGCCTTCGCGGTACACGTATTTGAATTTCGCCTTGTTCGACGTACCGTAGTCGGCCAGCGGAATGTCACTGTCAGTCCCCAGCAGGCAGGGCATGGAGCCCGCCCACATGGTCTCATCGCCCAGTTGCGTCACGCTGTAGCGATGGATATCACGCAAAAACTGCAGTGGAAACGTCGGGTCTTGCGAGGGCGGCGTGATGAATTCCAGCAACGCTTCGGAATAGTCCGTCGTCATCCACGGGTGCGTCAGCTTGGAACCCAGGCCGTGCGGGTGCGGTGTCTGGGCCAGGTTGCCCCGGCTGTCCACGCGCAGGCACTCTTTCTCGTATCCGCGGGCGATGCCTTGCAAAACCTGCGCCTGGCCGCGGCTCGAAAACTGGCTGACTGCGTCGCAACACGTGAACTTCAACATGGATATCTCCCCCTCTTATTCAGGCCGGGCAGTATGGCAGTTTTTTGGATTGATTGCTTGCGAACACCCTGGCCTTGAAAAGACTCCCCACGACCTCAATTTCCTGAGGAATTCCGCATATCAGGTCCTTAACAATCAATCGTGTATCCGACCACTAGAATGATCTAAGCCCTGCTGATTGCCGGGGCATCAGTCAGGAGACGCCATGCCCTACAAATTTTTTCCAATCGTTCTCGCCACCGCTTTGCTAACCGCTTGCGGCAGCCCCGTGACCAACCCGGTAACAGGCAAGTCGGAGCGTTCAGCAATGAGCGAGTCCGCTGAAGTTGCTGAGGGCAAAAAGGGCCACGCCCAAGTGCTGGAAGAATACGGCGTGTTGCCCAACGCGAAGGTGCAGGCTTACGTCAATGATCTGGGGCAGCGCCTGGCCAAACAATCCCACCGCGGCCAGCTGGAGTGGCATTTCACAGTGCTGGACAGCCCTGAAATCAATGCCTTTGCCTTGCCCGGTGGCTATGTCTATGTCACGCGCGGCATCATGGCTTATATGGAAAGTGAGGCTGATCTGGCCGGTGTGATTGGCCACGAAATCGGGCACGTCACCGCGCGGCATGGCGCGCAGCGCGCAACCCGCCAGCAAAATGCCGGGCTGGGTGTGCTGGCCGCAGCTGTATTGGGGGCGGTGCTGGAGAGCAAGGGTGTTGCGGGAGCGGGCCAGGTGGCCAGCGAAGTGTCGCAAAACGTGGCGGCAGGCTACATCGCCTCCTATTCCCGTGAGCAGGAATTGCAGGCTGACGGACTGGGTGCTGAATACCTGTCCCGCAGTAACTACGACCCGCACAACATGGTCGATGTCGTCAATGTGCTGAAAAATCAGGAGCGCTTCGCGGCTGATCAGGCTCGGGCGGAGGGGCGTCCAGCGCCAGCGGCCAGCAACTGGTTGTCTTCACATCCCAGCAACGACCAGCGGTTGCAGACCATCACGCAACTGGCTGCTCAATACAACAAAGGCAATTACATCGACGAAGGCCGGGCGCGCTACCTGCAGGCCATTGACGGCATTGCTTTTGGGGACAGTGCCGATCAGGGCATGACGCGCGGGCGCAATTTTTACCACGAGCCGCTCGGGTTTGCTGTTACCGCGCCCCAAGGGTGGTCCATCCAGAACGCGGCAGACCGACTGACCATTCTGAGCGGCGAGCGGGATGCGGGGCTGATTGTGCGGACTGCGCCTGCCCAGGCGGGCAAGACACATGACGACATCATTCGCACCCTGATCAAACCTGATCAGGGTCGAGTGGATCGACTGCAAATCAATGGCCTGCCCGCGACCCGGTTTGTTGGTACCCGTAAAAACGACAAGGGCCAGTCGGATCCAATCGAGGTGACCATTGTTTCCGGTCCGGCCAGTCACAACTACGTGTTGCAGTACGCGGCCAAAGATGCTGCAACGTTGCAACGCGCACGCCGCCAGATTCAGGAGGCTGAAGGGTCTTTTCGTCCAATGAATCCGGAAGACCGCGCCCAGGCGCGACCTTGGGTGGTCAAAACCATACCTTTTCCGCGTGGCGGTTTTGCAGAGTTGGCCCGCCAATCACCTCTGAGTAGCCCCGAGCAGCAGCTGCGCCTGATCAATGGTGTTTATGGCGGTGGAGAACCCAAGCCTGGGCAGTTGGTGAAAACAGTCGTGCGCCAGTGATGACTGCGTTTGACTTTGACCTGTTTGTCGTCGGCGGTGGTAGCGGTGGCGTGCGCGCGGCCCGCATGGCTGCGCAACGAGGGACCCGGGTTGCGGTGGCCGAAGCTGGTGGCACGGACAGCCTGGGTGGAACCTGCGTCAACGTGGGCTGTATTCCCAAAAAACTGTACAGCTACGCCGCGCATTTTGCCGAGAGCTTCGAAGAATCGCACGGTTTTGGCTGGGAGGGCGATGCCCCGCGGCTGAATTGGGCCACGTTGAAGGCCAATCGCCGCAAGGAAATCAGCCGCCTCAATGGTGTTTATCTGAATCTGCTGGTGGGCGCTGGGGTTCAGGTGTTTAACGGGCATGCCACGCTGGTAGATGGGCACACGGTTCAGGTGAACGGCGCAACGCATACCGCACGGTACATTCTGATCGCCACGGGCGGAAAGCCGCAAGTGCCCAACGTAGAGGGGCGTGAGCTGGTCGTCACGTCCAACGACATGTTTGACCTGGACCCGTTCCCTGCCCGCCTGCTGGTGGTGGGTGGAGGCTATATTGCATGCGAGTTTGCCTCCATCTTTAACGGGCTGGGTTCCCGGGTAACCCAGCTGTATCGCGGTGAGCAGGTGCTGCGCGGGTTTGACGAGGAAGTGCGCCATTTCATCGCGGGTGAAATGACCAAAACGGGTATCGATTTGAGGCTGAAGGCCGACGTGGCGTCCATCAAACGCGCCGATGAAGGGCTGCTCGTTTCACTGAACAATGGTGAAGCCCTGATGGCCGACCAGGTGTTGTACGCCACCGGGCGCATTCCCAACGTTGATGCCATGGGGCTGAAGGCCGCGGGCGTTGCCCAGGGCGAAGACGGTGCCATCCTCGTGAACGACCACTATCAGACCAATTTGCCATCGGTGTTTGCGTTGGGTGATGTGACATCGCGCATTCAGCTCACACCCGTCGCACTCGGTGAGGCGATGGTGCTGGTCGACTATCTGTTTGGCCCGCCTGAAGGCAAAGCTAAACGCAGCATGAGCTATCAGTTCATTCCGACGGCTGTGTTCACGCATCCCAACATCGGTACTGTAGGTTATTCTGAGACCGACGCGCGCAAGACGTTTGGCGAAGTGACCATCTACCGCAGCGAATTCAAGGCGCTCAAACACACGCTGAGCGGCAGCTCCGAGCGCACCCTCATGAAACTGGTGGTGGAAACCGCAACAGACCGGGTGGTCGGCCTTCACATGGTGGGACCTGACGCGGGAGAAGTGGTTCAGGGCTTTGCCGTGGCCCTGAAGGCGGGTGCCACCAAAGCAGTCTTTGACAGCACCATCGGCATTCACCCCACGGCCGCAGAGGAGTTTGTCACCATGCGGGAGCCTGTTAAACAGCCCTGAGGTTCAGAACGCCCTGCCTTTGTGGACAATAGGCGCTATGGCCTATCTACCCACATTTATTGCCCCTTCCCAATTCACCGATCCAGCCGCTGCACTGGCCAAGGTGCGTGAAATCTACAACAACAGTCTGGCGCATCTTCGCGAAGCGATGCAGCGCTTTGTTGCCGGGGAAACCCTGCCCGGACATGTGCGTGCCTGTTATCCCTTTGTGCGCGTGCAGACCGACACGGTGTCAAGGCTGAATTCAGCTGAATCCGCGCACCTGAGCTACGGATTTGTGGCAGGTCCCGGCCGGTTTGAGACGACATTGAGTCGCCCGGATCTATATGGCGACTATTACCTGGAGCAGTTCACCTTGCTGCTGCAAAACCACGGGGTGGAGCTGGAGATAGGTACCAGTGCACAGCCGATCCCCGTTCATTTTTCGTTCGTCGAAAATGACCACATTGAAGGCACCTTGAGTGCGGAGCGCCGGCAACTGATGCGCGACGTATTCGATCTGCCTGATCTGGCCGCCATGGATGACGGTATCGCCAATGGCACTTATATGCCGCGTCCGGGCGACGCGCTGCCGCTTTCCCTGTTTACGGCGCCACGCGTGGACTACTCGCTGCATCGCCTTCGCCACTATACCGGCACGGCACCTGAGCATTTTCAGAACTTTGTACTGTTCACCAATTACCAGTTCTACATTGACGAATTTGTGCGCATGGGCCATGAAGCCATGAGTGACCCCGCCAGCGAGTACGTCGCCTTCGTCGAACCTGGCAATGTGGTGACGCGGCGAACCGGGCTAAGTGCCGATGTGGGCGATGAGCTTGGGAAAGCGCCTCCCCGCCTGCCACAAATGCCTGCCTATCATCTGATGCGGGCAGACCGCAGCGGCATCACCATGGTCAACATCGGCGTGGGCCCGGCCAATGCCAAAACCATCACCGACCACATCGCTGTGTTGCGGCCACATGCGTGGATCATGCTGGGCCACTGTGCCGGTTTGCGCAACACGCAGCAACTGGGCGACTACGTGCTGGCCCACGGCTATGTGCGTGAAGATCATGTGCTGGACGAAGAGCTGCCTTTGTGGGTGCCCATTCCGGCTCTGGCCGAAATTCAGGTGGCGCTGGAGGCAGCGGTGTCA
>JAABRC010000070.1 GCA_011391115.1 Candidatus Egaibacter danicus
GTGGGCTATGGCCGTGCCGACAAGAGCCAGATTCAGTCGATGGTGCAACGACTGCTCACGCTGCCCGGCCTGCCAGGGCCTGATGCTGCCGATGCGCTGGGCCTGGCCATCACCCACGCCCATGCAGGTGGGGCGATGGCGCGGCTCGCACAAGCCAGCGGATTGGGCGGCAAGATTGGCGGGAATTACAAGGCCGGTCGTAGCCGGTAGCGCTACAGCTCGTTTGGGGAGATGCCATGTCGATGTCCGTCCATGTTCCCACTGGTCTCGGCGAGGGGCTGATTGCGGCACTGCTGCGGTGGACGCTAAAGCTGCTTCTCAAGCCCGTGTTTTCGCCGCGCTGGTCGATCAACTTTCAGCGCCGGTGGCTCGCGGGCCTGTCGCGCGTTTCGCTGGTTCCGCGCACCGTCCTGATCGAACCCGCGAAGGTTGGCGGTGTGCGGGGAGAATGGCTGCGTCGCCGCGCAGTGCCGCCAGCAAAACCAGGCGTGTTGCTCTATCTGCACGGCGGTGCCTACTGTGTGGGGTCTCCGGCGACGCACCGTGCCCTGACCGCGCACCTGGCGCTGGCCACGGGCCTGCCCGTCTTCGCACTCGACTACCGGCTGGCACCCGAGCATCCGTATCCAGCGGCCCTGGAGGACGCTCTGGCCGCGTACCACGCACTTCGAGACGATGGGCCAGTCATCATTGCCGGTGATTCAGCGGGAGGTGGCCTCGCGCTGGCCACGGCATTGGCGCTGCGCGATGCTATGTCGCCAATGCCCGCGGCCCTGGTCCTGTTCTCGCCCTGGGTTGACGTGGCGATGCAGGATGCGTCCTTGGATGAGCCACCCGGCGAAGCCATGCTCAGTGTGGCCTGGGCCAGAGCCTGCGCGGCGCACTATCTTGGCGATACGCCCGCCGGCACGCCGGCGGTGTCGCCAATTCACGCCGATCTGCGAGGCCTGCCACCCACCTTGATCCAGGCGGGTACCGATGAGTTGCTGCACGGCCAGGCGCTGCAGCTGCATCAGGCGCTCCTGGCTGCGAACGTTGAGGCGCGTTGCGAGATCACCGCCCACCGCTGGCATGTCTTTCAGACACATGCTGGAACCCTGCGAAGCGCAGACGAGGCCATTGCACGGGTAGCCCGCTTCGTGCTGGGGCCGCTGTCAGCAGCTGCTGCCCCCGGTGCATCCCATCATGAGGTGGTGATTCTGGGCGCGGGCATGTCGGGGCTGTGCATGGCCATCCAGCTTCAGCGTGCGGGCATTCATGACTTCGTCATTCTCGAAAAGCAGGCGGGCCTGGGCGGAACCTGGTGGGACAACACCTATCCGGGTGCGCATGTGGATGTCCCGGCACCGGTGTACTCGTTTTCTTTTGCATCCAATCCGGACTGGAAACAGCGATTTGCTGCGGCACCCGAGATCCAGGCCTATATGCAGAAAGTGGCCGAGCGCTACAGGCTGCTGGCACACATGCGTCTGGCAACCCGGATCACCGAAGCGACGTTTGATGAGGCGACCGGGCATTGGCAATTTGCCACCGATCGTGGCGACACCTTGCGGTCGCGTTTCTTTGTCTGCAGCACCGGACCCCTGAACCAGTTGCGCTGGCCGGACATCGCCGGTCTGGACGTGTTTCAGGGCAAACGCCTGCACTCGGCACGTTGGGATCACAACCACGACATCACCGGTCAACGTGTCGCCGTAATCGGGACAGGCTCGACTGCATCACAGCTGGTTCCGCCCGTTGCAGACAGGGCCGGCCAACTGCATGTTTTCCAGCGAACCGCCAACTGGGTTTTGCCGCGGCTGGATCGGCCCTACACCACCATGGATCGCCTGCTGGCGCGCTTTCCTCCCTACAGCAAACTGGTGCGCTGGGCCTGGGTGCAACTGCTGGAAATCGGGCGACGGGGTTTCGACGACGGCACACTGGCCCGGCGCAGCATGCTGAAAACGGCCAACATGCACCTGAAACGCCAGGTACCTGATGAGGCCATGCGCCAGAAGCTGATTCCACCCTACCCGCTCGGATGCAAACGCATCATCTACTCGAATGATTTCTACCGTGCGCTGGTCCGGCCCAACGTTGAGCTGGTGACGGATGCCATCGAGCGCATCACGGCGCATGGCATCATCACCGCGGACGGCCGGGAGCGCGAGGTTGACACACTGGTTTGCGCCACCGGCTTTGACGCCGTGCATCTGCTCTCCTCAGTGCGGGTCACCGGCCTGCGGGGACGCACCTTGCGCGAGGCTTGGGCCAGTGGCCCTGAGGCTTACCGCGGTATCACGGTGGCCGGGTTCCCGAATATGTTCCTCATGCTGGGGCCCAATACCGCCACGGGTCATACTTCAACGCTGCTGTACATCGAGCCTGAAGTGGGCCATGCCATCTCCTGTATGCAGATGGTACGCACCGGCACGCACCGCTGGATCGACGTGAAGCCGGAAGTGATGCGCGCCTATAACGACCAGTTACAGTTGCGGCTGGGAAGTTCGGTCTGGGCGCAATGTCGCAGCTGGTATCGAATGGAGGGCGGGCGTATCGTGGCGCTGTTTCCCGGCTTCACACGGGAGTACGTACGGTCTTTGCGCCGACTCGATCCCGACGACTATTGCGTCAGGTAGCAGCAGCGCTTCAGGCAATGCGTTCGAGAATCAGAACTGCAAAAAAACCGAAAGCGGCGATCAGCGTCCACTTGAGCGTCAACAGACCATAACGCCTGTATCTGGTTTGCCCGGTGCCGGCGTAAAAAGCAAACGAAACGGCTGCACCGAGTAGCAACAGCAGAATAAGCCAGCGAAACAACAGCATAGGATGCTCTATCCGGCCTTACCAGGCTTTGGCCAGTTGCGCAAAACCGCTCGGGGCGAGCTTTTCGTCTTCAAAGGTCACCAGCTCCCATGCATCGGTGCGCGAGAGCAGTTCACGCACCAGCTTGTTGTTGAGTGCATGACCCGACCGGAACGCGCTGTAGCTTGCCAGCAGCGGCTTGCCCAGCATGTACATGTCACCCATTGCATCCAGAATTTTGTGTTTGACGAATTCATCGTCGTAACGCAAACCACCTGCGTTGAGCACCTTGTAGTCATCCATCACGATGGCATTGTCCAGTCCGCCACCCAGGCCCAGACCATTGACGCGCATCATTTCCACGTCTTTGGTGAAGCCAAAGGTACGTGCCCGGGCGATATCGCGTGAATAGGAATGAACGCTCATGTCGAATTCAACACGCTGGCCGGTGGAATCCACCGCAGGATGATCAAAATCGATCTCGAAGCTCAGCTTGTAGCCATGAAATGGGTCCAGGCGCGCCCACCGTTCAGAGGCACCCTGCCCCTCACGAACCTCCACCGGCCTGGTCACACGGATGAATCGACGCGGCGCGTTTTGCAGTTCGATACCCGCGCTTTGAAGCAGAAACACGTAAGAAGCCGCCGAGCCGTCCAGAATCGGCACTTCCTCGGCGGTGATGTCGACATACAGGTTGTCGATGCCCAAGCCCGAGCAGGCAGACATCAAGTGTTCAACGGTGGCCACTTTGGCACCACCGTTGGACACCGTGGTGGCCATGCGGGTATCCGACACCGCACTGGCAGACATGGGAATGTCCACTGGCGTCGGCAAATCCACACGCCGAAACACGATCCCCGTATCGGGCTGGGCAGGCCGCAGCGTGAGTTCCACACGCTGCCCGCTGTGCACTCCCACGCCAACGGCGCGGGTGAGGGACTTGAGGGTTCGTTGTTTCAGCACAGGACTATTTTACTAATCAGCCTGCTTTCTGAGAAAGGCTGGAATTTCGTAGTCATCCATGCCCCCGCTGGACAGCGCGTCCACCTTGGCCGCCGCCTGTGTGCGGTCACGGGTGCGCCACACACTGGGGGTTGCCATGGAGTGGTAGTCAGGCTGTGCAACGCCCGCTGATGCCGCTGCCGCAACATTCACCGGCTGACCCACCACGCTGGTCATGGTCGGCACCTGGAACGGCACATTGTCCGTTCCAGTACGCAACACCTGCAGGGGCGGGGCCGTGCGACGGATGCCTTGCCGGCTCAAGCCCGTGGCCACTACGGTGACACGGATTTCATCGACCAGGCTGTCGTCGTAGGCCGTGCCGTAAATCACATGGGCGTCGGGCGATGCATAAGCACGGATGGTGTTCATTGCCAGCTTGGACTCGCTCAGCTTGAGCGAACCCTTGGCCGCGGTGATCAGCACCAGCACACCCTTGGCGCCAGACAGATCAATGCCTTCCAGCAGCGGGCAGGCCACGGCCTGTTCGGCGGCAATGCGCGCGCGGTCCGGGCCAGCGGCCACCGCGGTACCCATCATGGCCTTGCCAGGCTCACCCATGACAGTGCGAACGTCTTCAAAGTCGACATTCACATGGCCAGGAACATTGATGATCTCGGCGATACCACCCACTGCATTTTTCAGCACGTCATTGGCGTGGGCAAAGGCTTCGTCCTGCGTGACATCGTCACCCAGCACTTCCAGCAGCTTCTCGTTGAGCACGACGATGAGCGAATCCACATTGGCTTCGAGTTCGGCCAGACCGTTGTCGGCATTGGTCATGCGGCGGCCACCTTCCCAGTCGAACGGCTTGGTCACCACGCCGACCGTCAGAATACCCATTTCCTTGGCAACACGTGCAATCACAGGCGCTGCACCGGTGCCGGTGCCGCCACCCATGCCGGCGGTGATGAAGAGCATGTGCGCGCCATCAATCGCGGCGCGAATGTCGTCAATGGCCAGCTCGGCCGAGTCGCGGCCCTTGTCAGGCTTGCTGCCGGCGCCCAGGCCACTGCTGCCCAACTGGATGGTCTTGTGCGCGACGCTGCGGCTCAGGGCTTGCGCATCGGTATTGGCGCAAATGAACTCCACGCCCTGCACATCGCAGCCAATCATGTGTTCCACCGCGTTGCCTCCACCACCACCAACCCCGATGACCTTGATCTGGGTGCCCAGGTTGAAACCTTCTTCTTCAATCATTTCGATGCTCATTTTTTCTCTCCTGATTTGCAGTTGCCTGAATTGATAAACCGTTGTTGTCTTGTTGTTTCTTTATCCGCCTGAACGTCGGGTGGGTCAGTGCACCGCCATCGCCAATGTGGACTGGAAAAGTCATGGATCAAGCGGGAATGCCCAGCCGTGAATGCGGGTGTGTTTTGCATGGCTAAAAGTTCCCTACGAACCAGTCTTTGACCTGACTGAACGCGGTTTTCATGGACCCGTTTTTCTGGGCCACCTTGAAGCCACGCAGACGCGCCAGCCGCGCTTCTTCCAGCAGGCCCATGACCGTGGCCGCACGGGGCTGTGCCACCATGTCGGACAGGGCTCCCGTATATTTTGGAATGCCGCGACGCACGGGTTTCAGGAAAATGTCTTCGCCCAGTTCCACCATGCCGGGCATCACGCAGCTGCCGCCGGTCAGGACAATGCCGGATGAAAGTACTTCTTCAAAGCCCGAATCGCGCATGACCTGGTGCACCAGTGAAAAGATCTCTTCAATGCGCGGTTCAATCACCCCGGCCAGCGCCTGACGGCTAAGCATGCGCGGCCCCCGGTCGCCCAGCCCCGGCACTTCAACCTGGGTTTCTGGATCGGCCAGCAGTTGCTTGGCGTAGCCGCTTTCCACCTTGATGTCTTCCGCGTCTTTGGTGGGCGTGCGCAAGGCCATGGCAATGTCACTGGTGATCAGATCACCAGCAATCGGGATGACAGCCGTGTGGCGGATGGCACCATTGGTGAAAATGGCCACGTCGGTAGTTCCTGCACCAATATCGACCAGCGCCACGCCCAATTCGCGCTCGTCCTCGGTCAGCACCGACAGGCTGGAGGCCAGCGGATTGAGCATGAGTTGCTCCACTTCCAGCCCGCAGCGGCGCACACATTTGATGATGTTCTCGGCCGCACTTTGCGCACCGGTCACGATATGCACTTTCGCTTCCAGCCGGATACCGCTCATGCCGATTGGCTCTTTGACGTCCTGCCCGTCAATGATGAACTCCTGTGGCTCAACCAGCAGCAGGCGCTGGTCCGTCGAGATGTTGATAGCCTTGGCAGTCTCCACCACCCGGGCCACGTCGGCCTGAGTAACCTCGCGATCCTTTACCGCAACCATGCCGCTGGAATTGATGCCCCGGATATGGCTGCCGGTGATACCGGTATACACGCGGGTAATCTTGCAATCCGCCATCAGCTCAGCTTCTTTCAGCGCCTGCTGAATGCTCTGAACCGTGGCGTCGATGTTGACCACGACGCCACGCTTGAGACCGTTGCTGGGCGCAATGCCCAGACCCGCCAGCTTCAGCTCTCCGCCAGGCAGGACTTCGGCTACCACCACCATCACTTTGGCGGTTCCGATATCCAGCCCCACGACCAGGTCCTTGTATTCTTTTGCCATATGTTTACCCGTTGCTCTATTGACCGCTACTTTTTCTGCACGTCGGCAGCGCCTGTCGTCACACCACGCAAACGAATTGCGTAACCTTCCTCATACCGCAAGTCAGCCGTCTCCAGCGCGTCAGGCGTGCGTTCGTACCGTGCCGTGACCTGCGTCACTGTTTTAAGAAACCGCCGGGAACGCGCCAGCACTTCATCGTTTGAACCACGCCCCAGCTCCACTTCAGCGCCGGAGTCAAATCTGGCGCGCCAGCCACCACGCGCGGTGAGTTCGAGCTGCTCCAGAACCATGTCCATGGAGGCATAGGCAGGCTGCAGGGTTTTGTACATCTCCCAGACGGCCAGCGCCTGCCCGTCGGGGCCGGAAAGTCTCGGCAGGTCTTCCTGCTCAATCTCGCCAGAATTGGCTTCAAATACTTCGCCATAGCTGTTGACCAGCATGGCGTCACCTTCGACACCCCAGTACGCTACCGCCTGATGTTCCTGCAAGGCAACCTTCAGATGGTTGGGGAACGAGCGTTTGACAACGGCCTGACGCACCCAGGGGACCGATTCAAATGCAGCCCTCGCCTGCGCGAGGTCGAGTGTGAAAAAGGTTCCACCCAGGCGAGGCGCCACGTTGGCACGCAAGGTTGCAGCGTTGCTGTGCGTGACGTCACCTGTTACCGCAATGCCACCAATCGCAAACACCGGCTGACGGGACACCCAACGCACCAGTGAACCTGCCACCAGCAACGCAAACGCGACAAACAGCACAGAAGCGGTGATGTTCATCAGCTTGATGTCCAGCGGAGCAGGCCTGGCTTGTGTCATATCGCCGCCTCTCCGGTGTTCGCGGCAGCGCCAGTGATCACGTTGTCACAGGTAGCCGACGCCAATAGCTGCACACACAGTTCGGGGTAACTGATGCCAGCCGCCTTGGCTGACATGGGAACCAGCGAGTGTCCTGTCATGCCGGGCGACGTATTGACTTCCAGCAAATAAGGTTTGCGCGTTTTCCCGTCGATCATCACGTCGAGCCGACCCCAGCCACGGCAACCCAGAACCCTATAGGCCTTCAGCACCATTTTCTGGATAGCCTCTTCTTCACCTGCCGGCAGCCCGCAGGGCACCAGGTACTGGGTGTCGTCAGTGAAATATTTGTTCTGGTAGTCGTACTTACCTTCTGGTGCAACGATACGTACCACCGGCAGTGCCCGTGCACTCTCGCCGGCACCTATCACCGGGCAGGTGACCTCGTCACCGCTGATGAACTGCTCGCACAGCACGTCGGAGTCCAGCGCGGCGGCCGCCTCCACAGCGTTTTTCATTTCCGAATAGCCAGCCACCTTGGACACGCCAATGGAGGAGCCTTCGCGCGCAGGCTTGACGATCACGGGCAGGCCCAGTTCATCGGGAATAGCCTGCACCTGCTCGCGGCTGTAGCTGCCGCGCTGCAACAGGTGATAACGCGGCGTGGGCAAGCCTTCGGCCATCCACACCCGCTTGGTCATGACTTTGTCGATGGCGATGCTGGAGGCCATGACACCTGAGCCGGTGTAGGGGATACCCATCAACTCCAGCGCACCCTGCACCGTACCATCTTCACCAAACCGCCCATGCAGCGCAATGAAGCAACGCGCAAAGCCATCCTTCTTCAGTTCACCGAGATCACGCTGCGCAGGGTCAAACGCATGGGCATCCACACCGCTGTCGCGCAGGGCCTGAAGGACGCCATTACCCGACAGCAAGGAAATTTCCCGCTCGGCAGACGCACCGCCCATCAGCACGGCAACCTTGCCAAAATTTGAAGCGAATT
>JAABRC010000071.1 GCA_011391115.1 Candidatus Egaibacter danicus
AGCTTTCGCGAAGCGCTGCGTTATGGCGCCGAGGTGTTCCATGCACTCAAGAAGATCCTGCATGACAAGGGCATGAGCGTGGCCGTCGGCGATGAGGGTGGCTTTGCCCCCAACGTGCCCAGCCATGAAGCAGCCATCCAGATGATTCTGGAAGCCATCGACAAGGCTGGCTTTGTTGCTGGCGAACAAATTGCGCTAGGCCTGGATTGCGCTGCCTCAGAGTTTTACAAGGATGGCAAATATGTGCTCGCCGGCGAAGGCCTGTCGCTGAACTCTGATGAGTGGACCAATATCTTGGCAACCTGGGTTGACAAATACCCCATCATCAGCATCGAAGATGGCATGGCTGAAAACGATTGGGACGGCTGGAAAACATTGACCGACCGCTTGGGAAAAAAAGTGCAAATTGTGGGCGATGACTTGTTCGTCACCAATACAAAAATCCTCAAGGAAGGTATTGACCGGGGCATCGCCAATTCCATCCTGATCAAGATCAACCAGATCGGTACACTGACCGAAACGTTTGAAGCTATCGAGATGGCCAAACGCGCGGGCTACACCGCCGTCATCAGTCATCGCTCGGGCGAGACCGAAGACTCCACCATTGCCGACATTGCAGTGGGCACCAACGCTGGACAGATCAAGACTGGCTCGCTGAGCCGCTCCGACCGCATGGCCAAGTACAACCAGTTGTTGCGCATCGAAGAAGACCTGGGTGACATCGCCTCCTATCCCGGTCGCTCTGCCTTTTATAACCTGCGATAAGTTGTCTTCGCAGGAGTAATTCACCCTTCCTGAGCACCATGACCAATAGACTGGCTCCCGCTGCACTGGTCGCCCTGCTGGTGATCCTGCATTCGCAACTGTGGCTCGGAAGGGGCAGTGTGCCGGGTGTAGCAAACATGACCGATGAACTGAACACAAAAAAGCAGGCCAATCTGGCTGCCCAACTGGCCAACGAACGCCTGGCTTCAGAGGTGCGTGACCTCAAGGAAGGGCTGGAGATGGTGGAGGAAAAGGCCCGACTGGAGCTGGGCATGGTCAAAGCCAACGAGATTTACGTTCAGATGGCAAAATGAAAATCGCCTTGCTGGGCGCCGAAAGCACTGGCAAAACCCGGCTGGGCGTCGATATGGCCAGACAACTGGTGGCTATGGGTCAAACAGTTGGCATAGTGCCCGAAGTATTGAGGGAATGGTGCGACCGAGAGGGTCGCACGCCCTCCCAAGCAGAACAGTCATCCATTGCCCGGGAGCAGGCCCGCAGAGTGATCACGATGGCTGCCTGCGACGTGGTGATCACGGATACCGCTCCCTTGATGACGGCCATCTACAGTGACTGGCTTTTCGAAGATCGCGCAATCCACGCGTTTGCCCTGCAACACCATGAAATCTATGACGTAACACTGGTTATGGGTCTCGACCTGCCCTGGGTTGCTGACACACACCAGCGAGATGGCCCACAGTCACAAAGGCCCGTTGACTCACTTCTGCGTTCAACACTGGAGTTGGCAGCGATTCCTTATTCCACGGTCTACGGACGGGGGCACGATCGTTGCCAAAACGCACTGGCAGCGGTGCCCCCGGGCATACACAAGTCACCGATGGCGTCTACGGCTCCCAATCCCGACCGGCGGTATACCACGATGAGCCCAGGGCAATGTGACAGATGTAGTGATGCCGTATGCGAGAAACACCTTTTCCGCGACCTGATGACGCAAGAACTACTGCAGCGGAGGTGTGCCAGGTAGACGCCTGCTGGGATCAGTAAATATCTGTGCGGCATCTACTGGATCAAACCGGTACTGAACGCCACAGAACTCGCACGCCACTTCAATCTCGTTTCGCTCCGCAAGGATGCTTTGGGCCTCATCTATGCCAAGCCCGAAAATCATGCTCCCCACACGCTCCCGACTGCAATTGCAGGCAAATCGTGGGGCTGATTCACCTTGCAATGGCTCAAATCTGGATATCTTCTCTTCCCAGAAAAGACGCCGCAAAATCGTGTCCACATCCAGTGTGAGCAATTCGTCCCTTGTCAGGCTGGAAGCCAGCACAGCAATGCGGTTGTAGTCCTCATTCACGCCAATCTGTGCCTCGCGGTCCAGCATCATGCCCCCCAGATTGCCAGAACCTTCCATTGGCAAACGCTGAATCAACAACCCTGCGGCCACCTTGTCATCCGCGGCCAGTACCAGCGTGGTGTCAAGCTGCTCGCTCTGAAGCATGTAGTGCTCCAGCACCTCACTGAGCTTCTCAAGCTTTTCCCGGCGATCATCAAACAGCGGTACGACGCCCTGGTAGGGTTGCTGCCCGGGAAAGCGGGATTGGGGGTCCAGCGTAATGGCGCATCGCCCCTTGTTGTTCACATTCACCATCGATGCAAGGCCGGATTTGGCAGGGATATCCCCGCTGATAGTTGCTGTCGCCCGCAAGGCAAGGTCATGTTGTACCTCCACCACCGCCAGTTTGACCGGGCCATCACCAAAGATCTGCAGAATCAACGCGCCATCAAACTTGATGTTTGACTGCATCAATGCACCTGCGGCGACCATCTCACCCAACAACTCGCGAACAGGCTGCGGATATGCGCCCGTTGCACTATTTGATTCACGCCGGCGCAGAATTTCAGTCCACGCGTCTGTCAGACGCACAACCATGCCGCGCACGGGCAAACCATCAAAAAGAAATTTGTGAAGTTCTGACACTTGTTGATCCTGTCTGACCCAGACGATTGCAAGGTCCTGGTAACTTATGATATTTTTTTCAACCCGTCGCGAAACCGGACGGCGTTGTCGACGTAATGCCGGGCAATATGTCGAATGCCCTCCACCTGTTCAGGTGTGAGTTGACGGATCAACCGGGCGGGGCTACCCATGATCATGGAGCCATCCGGAAACTCTTTTCCCTCTGTTACCAACGATCCGGCGCCCACCAGGCAACCTTTTCCTATTCTCGCCTTGTTCAGAACCACGGCACCGATCCCGATCAGGGATCCATCACCGATGGTGCACCCGTGCAACATGACACGATGCCCGATCGTGACATCATCCCCTACGGTCAAAGGTATCCCGGCATCGGTATGCAAGACACTCGCATCCTGAATATTCGACCGGCACCCAATCCGAATCGAGTCGGAGTCGCCACGAATCACGGCTCCGAACCAGACGCTCGCGTCATCAGCCAATTCGACCTGCCCAATGACCTGGGCACTATCTGCCACCCACGCCGTGTCTGCAACCTGGGGCGCAACACCATCCAGCGCATAAATTGCCATACCAACTCCATACTTGAATGCCTAGAATTGTAAGGATGACGCATCATGATCCCGTTTTACACGCGTATTTTCTAACCGACCCTGTCGAGAAAGCTGGTTACGTTGGGTCACTGAAGACTGCTGATGTCTTTGCGGAGCACGGGAAATCATCCCTACCCGCCGGAAGATTGAGCCCGGGCCGGCCCGAACGCCCGGAATTGATCCATGCTACGCAAGTGCCGCAGCGTTCTCCGTATACAGCGGCAGGCCACGCGGCTTTGCTGCACGCCATCGTGCACATTGAATTCAACGCAATCAATCTGGCTCTGGACGCCATATGGCGCTTTGATGACATGCCCTCCCAGTATTACCTCGACTGGCTTGGCGTAGCCAAGGATGAAGCCAGGCACTTTATGCTGCTGCTGGATCAACTCCATGCATTGGGGTATGCCTACGGCGACTTTCCTGCTCACGATGGACTCTGGTCAATGTGCGAAAAAACCAGCGGCGATATTGTCGCCAGAATGGCTTTGGTGCCCAGAACACTGGAAGCACGTGGTCTAGACGCAACGCCGATTATCCAGGCCAGGCTTCGCGGTGTTGGCACACCTTCAGCTCTGGAGTCAGTCAGGATTCTGGACATCATCCTGTCCGACGAAGTGGGACATGTGGCAATCGGCAACCATTGGTACCGATGGCTGTGTGAGCGGACAAACGTTGATCCCGTAGCGCACTACGCAACCGTTTCCCGGCAATATGGTGCCCCAAAGCTCAAGCCGCCATTTAACGATGCGGCAAGGCGACAGGCCGGCTTCACTGAAGAGGAACTGAACCTGATGCGGGTGTAAGACATTTCGGATACCCTTCGGGCCATACTGCCACCATCTGTGACTCCTTTTCAATCATTTCCATTTAACCAATCACATGTCCGAACTTGCATCTGTCGCATCTGGAGCACCAAAAGTTACCCACGTGATAGCCCGTCAAGTGATTGTTGACTTCAAACGCAAGGTGTTTGGCTACGAACTCTTTGACCGGTCGGTGGCCCACCATCTGCATACGGCGGCCAGCGATGCTGAGTTGCTATTCAATGCACTGTCCCACTCCGAATACCAGGAGATGCTCACACTGAAACCCCTGTTTGTGAATTGCACCCATGAGAGCCTGGCTGGCGGGCATCTTGAGTTGATCAATCCTGAGAGGGTTGTCCTCGAAATTCCCGCCCTGAACGGTGATCACATTGAAGATATCGAAGATCGCCGGCATGTTCTGGAGGACTTGCGTGGCCGCGGCTTCCGCCTGGCTTTCAAACACGGGGTCCTTGGCGCCCCGTACGTATCCTGGCTGTCCCTTGCTTCATTTATCAAGATTGACATGACCATGGTAAAGCCCGGTGAACTGGCGCAGCTGATAGCTGCCACCGCCGATAGAAGCAGGGCTCAACTGATTGCTGAAAAAGTCGAGGGGGCGGAGCAATTCCAGTCATTGCTGGATGCGGGGGTGAAGCTGTTTCAAGGCTACTGGTTTGAAAAGCCGGTAGAAATGAAAATGCAGATCATACGTCCGTCTCAGGCCAACATCATCCAGTTGATTAACCTGGTGCGCCAGCAAGCAAGCACGGCAGAGATTGAAGACGTTCTCAAAAAAGATCCCACCATGTCGTTCAACCTGCTTCGTTTCATCAATTCATCCGGGTTTGGCCTGAGCCGTGAAATTACTTCCTTCCGCCATGCCGTGATGATTTTGGGTCTGAAGAAATTATTCAGGTGGGCCGTTCTCTTGATGACCACATCGCCCTCTGACGTTACCGGTCCGGTAGTGGCAAACGCCGCAGTCGTGCGGGGACGTCTGATGGAGTTGCTGGCATCCGAGCTGTTACCACCCGATGACTGCGACAACGCGTTCGTCACAGGCGTCTTCTCCCTGCTCGATCAGATGCTGGGCATCCCACTGGATGAAGCCCTGAAATCGATATCCCTACCCGAAGTGGTTGTCGAAGCGCTTGTGCATCGGGCAGGCAAACTGGCTCCTTTTCTCGAATTGACTGAAGCTTGTGAAAGCGCCAATGACGAAGCCTTTGCCAAGGCGGCGAATGCGCTGCTGTTATCAAACCAACAAGTGAATTGGGCGCATTTGCAGGCGCTGGCCTGGACTGACGCAATGACTGCCTGATTCGAGCCTACGCCCTG
This sequence comes from Candidatus Egaibacter danicus, assembly GCA_011391115.1. Next base: position 5,445 of record JAABRC010000071.1, read on the forward strand.
GGGTGGTGCTGCGCGTGCAGCGCTTTCAGGCGCTCCCGTGCGACATGGGTGTAAATGGTCGTCGTGGAAATATCGGCATGGCCCAGCAGCATCTGTACGGCCCTGAGATCTGCTCCATGGTTCAAAAGATGCGTGGCAAAAGCATGCCGTAACGTGTGTGGCGACAAGGGGGCTGTGATACCAGCCTGAAATGCATATTTTTTTATCAACATCCAGAACATCACACGAGACATCGTAGAGCCTGCCTTGCTGCCCCGATTGGTGATAAAAAGACCATCAGAGGGATTTCCTCGAAGCAGCGCTGGACGTACATCGGACAAATATTGCCGCAACCAGACGCTGGCCACCTCGCCGTATGGAATCAGCCGCTCCTTGTTGCCCTTGCCAAAAACTCGCAACACGTTGTCCGACAAACTGATGTTAAAAACCTTGAGAGACACAAGTTCACTGACTCGCAGACCACTGGCATACATCAGTTCCATCATCGTACGATCCCTTACCCCGATGAGAGCCTCTGCGTCTGGCGCCGCCAGCAAAGCCTCAACCTGAGATTCAGTCAGGGTTTTTGGCACACGCAACGCTTGCCGCGCAGCCTGCATTCGGAGGGTTGGGTCCGCAACTACCCTGCGTTCACGCAAGGCCCACCGGAAATAGCGTTTGAAGACGGACAGTCTTCGATTGGCAGATGTCGCCTTGGTCACCCCATGCCGGGCTGCAAAGTAGCCATTCAACTCGCTCTCGGTGGTCTCTTCCAGCAAGCGATTCCTCTGGCTCATCCATTGAGAAAGAAGCGTCAGGTCCCGCCGATACGCAGTCAGCGTGTTTTTGGACAATCCTTCTTCAAGCCATAACGCGTCGATGAAATCGTCAATGCTGGTCAAATTCTCGAGGGCCATGGAACGGAAGATAACAAAAAAAGCCGCATGGCTTACCGGGCGGCTTATGAACGGATTCGTCTCAGCCCAAAACGCCTTGGTTTATTCCAGCTTGAGCTTGGCGCTTTGCACCACTTTGCGATACACCGCCAATTCCTCCTTCATCTGCTGCGCAAACTGCTCAGGGGTGTTCCCCAAAACAACCGAGCCCGTATCCTCAATACGTTTGCGAACAGCTGGATCCTCCAGTGCCTTTCTGGCTGCTGCATTGACCTTGTCCACCACATCCTTTGGCAAACCTTTGGGGCCCAGAATTCCATAGTACGCCATGCGGTTGACCGGCTCAAGGCCCAGCTCCTTGAAGGTCGGTACATCTGGTAGCGCAGCCAGCCGCTGGGGCGCTGCCACAGCCATGGCGATCAAACGCCCACCCTTGATATGCGGCAGTGCGGATGGCACATTGTCGAAAATGATTTCGACCTGACCACCAACTGTATCTCTCAATGCGGGTCCGGCACCTCCATAAGGAATATGGGTAACAAAGACACCCTGCAAACTTTTCCAGAGTTCTGTCTGCAGATGCCCGATGCCGCCTGTCCCCGATGATGCATACGAATATTTACCCGGCGACTTCTTCAGAACTTCGACAAATTCCTTGTAGTTTTTTGCGGGGAAACTCGGGTGAACCGCGATAACGTTGGGCGTCGCTGCGATATTGACGATTGGCGTGAAATCAGTCTCTGCGTTGTACGGCATTTTGGGGTTAATCGCCGGATTGGCCGCCGTAGTTGAAACGGTGGCCATGCCAAGCGAATATCCGTCGGGGGCGGCTTTGGCCGTTTCATTGGCACCAACCACCCCACCACCACCGATCTTGTTCTCGATGATGACGTTTTGGCCCAGCGCTTTGCCCAATGGCTCAGACATCACCCGCGCGACAATGTCGGTAGTCCCGCCGGGCGCGAATGGCACCTGAAGCTTGATGACTTTATTGGGGTAGCTTTGAGCCATGACCGCGCCGGAAACAGCCATCAGACCGACTACGAATAGAGTAACGTGACGCATAACCAGAGTTCTCCTGTAAATACTGAAAAAAACTTCACACCAGCACGACCCAAGCTACTGCCCCAGCAGCCCTTTCTTGAGTCGGGCATCGATCGGGTTGTCCCCGACAAATATCTCCAGCAGAGTCCGGTAGAAATCTGCACCATGAATGCTTGACCCTTTGATGGCTCCGTTCACTGCCAGCGTCATACCGAGCCCGGGAACATAGTCCAGTGTAATGGCATCGCCTTTACGCACAGTACCAATATCCGCAATCACCCGCTCCAGCTGCCCAAGTCGGTCCTGAAGAACTGCCAGTTCGGATTCCGTCGCGTTTTTCCGCATGCCAGAGACGAGCGCCTTGTTGAAATCCTCTGCACTGGCCTCGCGCAACATGCGCATTTGCAAACGCTTCGGCCCCGAAGCGACAAGCACCTCTCTGGAGGTAGAAGCCCTGTCACTCAAATAGAGCCCCGCCACGTAACCACGGATAAACAACACGGCACGCAAGCCGAGTCCATTGAGTTTCACTTCTGTCGAACCCACCTGGACTGAGTCGTCAAACTGCATTCCTTCCATCGTCGCAGGAAAGGCGAACGAGCTCATCAAGGCCGCAGCCAGAAAAACAACGGGTTGAAACGTTCTCATGGGCATACAACGCGCATGGTAGCCGGCTCGCCGACACATGATCCTGTGGATAACACATAAGGGGAAACCCGAGACTGGGCGATTTCACTGGTATTCTCCGACGCGTGAACTACGCCACACTTCTGTTTCCTGATTTCTCCCTGATTTTGTGCGGTTATCTGGTATGCCGTT
>JAABRC010000072.1 GCA_011391115.1 Candidatus Egaibacter danicus
GGCTGATTTCGGTCCAGGCCCTGAGCGATATTGCAAGCGGACGCGAAGACGATGATGACTGAGCAGCGCGTGGTACAAAGACAGCAATAGCTGAAGCGGAGCAACCCCAGTGCGCATTTTGTTGGCGGAAGACGATCCCATGCTGGGCGACGGCTTGCGTGCAGGCTTGCGTCAGCTTGGTTTTCAGGTAGATTGGGTTCGCGATGGCGTTGCCGCCGAGCGTGAACTGGGCACTGGCGATTACGCTGCGGCAGTGCTGGATATTGGACTGCCGCAGAAAGACGGGCTGGAGGTGCTGCAGGCTCTGCGTCGGCGCAGGATTGTTACACCTGTATTGGTACTGACGGCCCGCGACGCGGTGCCTGATCGAATCCTTGGCCTGGATCTGGGTGCTGACGACTATGTTGTCAAGCCGGTCGACCTTCATGAACTGGGTGCACGCCTGCGCTCACTGGTTCGCCGTGCACACGGACAAGTTCAGGACGTCCTGCATTGCGGCGCTGTCGTGTTGGACCCTTCGGCTCGACAAGTCCGTCTGGAGGGTGAGTCCGTGGCACTTTCAACCCGCGAGTTCGATCTGCTGCACGTGCTGATGTTGAACGCGGGGCGTGTCATGTCGCGTGAGCAGCTGGAGCAACAGCTGTATAGCTGGGGTTACGAAGTTGACAGCAACGCAATCGAGGTACACATCCATCACTTGCGGCGCAAGCTGTTCCCTGACGTTATCCAGACGGTGCGGGGCATTGGGTATACGGTACCCCGCACGCAGGATTCACTATGAAATTGATGCGGCCCAGATCTTTGCAGGCGCGTTTGCTGGTGATGACAATGGGTCTGGTGGTGGTCATCTGGGTGGGTGTGGCGTTTGTAACCTGGGTGTCTGCACGTCACGAACTTGACGAACTGCTGGATGGTCATCTGGCGCAGGCGGCCGCCTTGCTCGTAGTGCAGCAGATCGAAGCGGAGGACGCGGATGAGGTGGCGGATGCCCCTTCGCTGCACAAGTACGCCCCCCGGGTGGCTTTTCAGGTCTTCCACGGAGGGCATCTGGTGATGCGCTCAGCCAATGCAGGTACTGCACCGATGACTGCCAAAGGCCTCGGATTTGCAACCGAATGGTTCCATGATGGTCGGGAATGGCGCGTATTTTCAACCCGCGGTGCGCAGCAGGATATACGGGTGTATGTGGGAGAGCAGACCGCGTCTCGCCGTGAAATTCTCCGGGCAGTGCTGCTGAGCATGCTCCTTCCCGTGATGTTCGCACTGCCTTTGCTGGCACTCATGCTCTGGTGGGCGGTGCGACAGGGGCTGGATCCCTTGCGCCAACTCAGCATGGTGCTGGGCCAGCGCCGACCGCAGGCGCTGGAGCCGGTTGCTCTGGACAAGATGCCTTCAGAAATGCGGCCAATGGTGGGTGCGCTGAACGGTTTACTGGAGCGCATCGAGAGCATGGTGAAGGCAGAACGCCGTTTCACGGCAGATGCCGCGCATGAACTGCGCACACCCATCGCAGCAATCCGGGCACAGGCCCAAGTGGCACTGGGGGCCGGTTCAGATGCGGCGCAGCGCGACCATGCCCTGCAATACACGCTGGCGGGTTGTGATCGTGCGACCCGGCTCGTGGAGCAGCTGCTGACCTTGGCACGCCTGGAAGCGGAACCCGCTATGCCAGCGCCGTCTGCCGTGCCTGTGAACCTGAGCGGTGTGGCACGCCGGGTGGCCGCTGACCTGGCACCTGCCGCAATGGCGCGGCACCAAAGTATTGAACTGGAGGCCGACGCACCTTGTCTGGTGGCGGGGGACGACGTGCTGATTGGTGTGATGGTACGCAACCTGGTTGACAACGCGATACGCTACAGCCCCGATGGTGCACGGGTGTTGCTGGTCGTGACGACCGAAGCCGGACATCCCGTGCTGCGGGTCGAAGACAGCGGCCCTGGCATGACAGATCAGGAAATAGCGCACCTTGGCGAGCGTTTCTACCGTGTCATGGGCAATGACCAGACCGGCAGCGGGCTGGGTTGGTCCATCGTGAGAAGGCTGGCAGATGCCCTTGGCGTTGAAATTCAGGTCACTCGGTCAGGCCCGCTCGGCGGGCTGGCCGTAGAGGTGCGGTGGCCCGCTCAGTAGCTGTGGTGGTAATCCTGCCAAAATCCGGGCATGCGATTTCAGAAAATTCTGGTGCCGGTTGGGGGGGTAGTCCTGGTTGCTGCAGCTTATAGAGCCTATGGTTGGGGCGGCGTTGCAGTTGCGGTGGGGGGGCTGGTCATGTGGCTTTTGCTGCATTTCACCCGCATGATGCAGGTTCTCAAACGTGCTGCCGATCGACCCGTGGGGTACGTGGGAAGTGCCGTGATGCTCAACGCCAAGCTGCGGCCGGGCTTTACCCTGCTTCACGTGGTGGCCATGACCAGGGCGCTGGGCGACCTGATATCTGTCAAGGACCAACAGCCCGAACTGTTTCGCTGGACCGATGGAACCCAGTCGTTTGTCACTTGCGAGTTTGTGGGTGGCAAGCTGGTGAAGTGGGAATTGGTACGTCCTGAGCCGGATGGTGGCACGCCGTAAAATCAGATTTTCAAGCGTCCTGCACCAGCTGACCTGCAAAAATAAAACTCAAGGAATAGAAGATGACAGTTTTACCTCCCTCGATGTCCGACCGCGACGGCAAAATCTGGATGGATGGCCAGATGGTCGAATGGCGCGACGCCAAGATCCACGTGCTCACCCACACGCTGCATTACGGCTGTGGCGCTTTCGAGGGCGTGCGTGCCTACAACACAGTTGGTGGAACCGCGATCTTCCGCCTGGAAGAACACACTGACCGCCTGTTTAACAGCGCCAAGATTTTGCGCATGAATATTCCCTTCACTAAAGAACAGGTGAACGAAGCCCAGAAAGCTGTGGTCAGGCAGAACAAGCTGGAAAGTTGTTACCTTCGCCCGCTGACCTGGATTGGCGACAAGAAGCTGGGTGTTTCTCCCAAGGGCAACACGATTCACCTGATGGTGGCCGCCTGGCCCTGGGGCGCGTATCTGGGAGAGGAGGGCATGAAGCGCGGCATTCGTGTCAAGATTTCCAGCTACACCCGCCACCACGTCAACATCACCATGACGCAGGCCAAGGCGGTCAGCAACTACACCAACTCGATTCTCGCCAACATGGAAGCTACCGATGATGGCTACGATGAAGCCATGCTGCTTGATGCCAATGGTTTTGTTTCCGAAGGCGCAGGTGAAAACCTGTTTGTGATCAAGAACGGCGTGGTCTACACACCGGATCTTTCTGCCGGTGCCCTCAATGGCATCACCCGAAACACCGTCTTCCATATCTGCAAAGATCTGGGACTGGAAGTGGTGCAAAAGCGCATCACCCGGGACGAGGTCTACATCTGCGACGAAGCGTTCTTCACGGGTACAGCAGCTGAGGTCACTCCCATTCGCGAGCTCGACCGTATCGAACTCGGCAGCGGTTCACGCGGCCCGATCACCGAGAAAATCCAGAGTGCTTTTTTCGACATCGTCAATGGCCGAAATCCCAAATACGCCCATTGGTTGAGCAAGGTGTGACCGCCATGAACAAGATGCAAGTCGAACTGTTAGCCACAGATCTCAATCACCAAGGTGGTGTGTTCTGTCCCAGCCCAAAAGCAGACATGAAGATCTGGAACAGCCATCCCAAGGTGTATCTGGATGTGGCCCGCACGGGCGAGGCCAAATGCCCGTATTGCGGAACGGTCTATCGCCTGAAGGCAGGTGAGGTCGTGGGGAACCACCATTGAGTGAGGTCGTTCGTCGACATCTGGACTTGGGCTGCGGCAGCAAACCCCGTAACCCCTACAACTGTGCCGAACTGTACGGTGTCGACATTCGTGAGGATTTGAGTGCTTCGGGCGTGGTGCGCATCATGGCGGCAAATTTGAGCCTGCAGCCCATTCCGTTTGCCGACAATTATTTTGACTCCCTGTCTGCTTACGATTTTCTGGAGCATGTGCCACGGGCGGCACTCGACTATGCAGCTGGGATTACGCATTTCCCTTTCGTGGAACTCATGAATGAGGTGTGGCGGGTCCTGAGGCCTGGGGGCGTTTTTTATGCTGTCACCCCGGCTTATCCGCATGAGAAAGCGTTTCGTGATCCTACACATGTCAACGTGCTCGCTGCCAAGTCGCATCGGTACTTCACGACGCCTCATCTCTTGGGCAACATGTATGGCTTTTCAGGCGAATTTCAGCTGATTCGCCAGAATCGCGTCAATCCACGGGGTGATTACGAGCCGCGTCATCCCGGGCCGGCCCGCCACTTGCGCCGGTTGCTCGATGGCATGCTTGGTCAGCGCTCCCACCTGGTGTGGGAAATGCAAGCTGTCAAGCCTGCAATGCATTCGCCAGTATGAGTTCTGGAGATCACGGAGCCGGCCTGAACCAGGTTACCGTGGTGGTGGTTACCTTTAACAGCGCGCATTGCATTGAGGTGCTGGGTAAAGCGCTTGCCAGGTTCCCACATGTCATGGTGGTGGACAACGCCAGCCATGATCAAACGCGTGAGGCAGTGCGATTGCACATGTCGCACGCACAGTGGATTGGCAACGAACGCAATACTGGCTTTGGCGCGGCGAACAATCTTGCCCTGCGACGGGTTGAGACGCCTTTTGCATTTTTGCTGAACCCGGATTGTGAAGTCATCGCAGACGATGTCATGCACTTGCTGGAAGCAGCCTATGCCAACCCGGGGTTTGCCATCATCGTGCCTCAGTTGACCCAGGCTTCGGGCGCCTACGATGTCAACTACCGTTGGCCTTCAACCGAGTGGACATCACGTGGTCCAGGTGCGCAGGGCCCGTGTTGCGTGGGTTTTGTATGCGGCGCTGCGATGCTGTTCAACATGGCCGTGATGCGGGACGTGGGATTTTTTGACGAATCCTTCTTCCTCTATTACGAGGACGACGATTTGTGCAAAAGAGTCTTTGATCAAAAAAAACAGATGCTGGTCATCCCGTCCGTGCAAGTGGTACATCGATCCAGAGGTTCTGTTGGTGGCAAGCACCGCTGGCGGTCGGAGTATTGGCGAGGCTACCACCACGCCCAGTCGAAAATCCGTTTTGCTGCCAAGTACGAAGGGGTGCAGCATGCGCAGGCATTGAGACACCGTGTTCTTGGTCTGGCCCTGCTGGCTTTGCCAATTCGTCTGCTGGTCCCGGTGCCGCGCCATGTCGGGCGACTCGCCGGGCGAATCAGCGGGTTGCTCAGTTCACGTTTCGTGCGGGAGGTCTTGTCAGACTGAAAGCAGAAAGACTGAAACCGGTGTCTGAAGCAAGTCGCAGGTAGATTCCAACAATCCACAGCAGGGCCAGTCCGATATTGGCGTCCCGAATTGCGGAATTGACCAGTGCGGCGAATAACAGAGCCAAAGCAGCTAGAAACGCCATTCGCCCCAAGTTGTCAGGGCGTTTCCAGCCAGCGAAACAAGCTGCAACAAGTAGCGAAAGCAGCAAGAGGCCTCCAGGAACACCAGCCTGAGCGCCCATCCACAAATAGTCGTTGTGAGGCATGTTGTATGCGGCAAACTCTGCCGGTGCACGCTGCTGCCACTGACTTGTCCAGCCTCCAATGCCCCACCCCATCAGGGGATGATCGGCCACCATGGATGCGGTTTCCCGGTACATCTGCAAGCGAATGCCCCAGCTGTCGTGGCTCCAGGTGCCGCTTTGGGCGCGCTCAATGTCATTTAGACCTTGAGCCAGCTGGTCGTGCATCGACGGCACGCTCACCAGCAGCGAGCCTGCCAACACCACGACTGCAGCCAAAGCGATGATCAGCTTTGCGCGGTATTGACGCCATTGATGGCATAGTACCGCCGCTGGCGCCAGCATCAGGATGAGCAGAGACGTACGGTTTGGAAGCGCCCAAACGATGACGACCAGCACGGCACAAACCAAAACCAGCGCGAGTGTGCGCACTGCTGCCGACGACGTGTCCAGCGCGATCACGATTCCCGAGCCGGCGGCCACGGTTAGCAGCAGGTTATTGCCGATTGTTTTATTGCCCGTAATCTTGATCAGACTGGACCAAATCGTCCAGTCCGGCAAGCCGACTAGATGGTTCACACCAATCACGACCAAAGCTGCGATCACAGCCAGGGCAAATCCCCGCAAGGCCCAAACGGCTTCCTCACGCTTGAGGGCCAAAGCCAGGGCGAGCGTCACGGCAATCCGCACAATGTGCCAGAGATTGGACGGGGTCTGTTCGTATAAGGTGGGTTGAAGCACCAGTACGACGATGCTCCACAGGACAAAGGCAGCCAATGGCCAGAAAATCGGGTGTTGCCTCACCCGCCTGACGCGCTCCACCCGCCCGGACTGGACAGCCATGCACAGAATCAGGGTGAAGAAAGCCAGGTAATTCAAGCCTACCGGCATGAAGACCACCAGACCCCAAAAAAGCGCGGCGTAGCGAGCCAGATGGTTGAAAGACATCGGCTGATTTTATGAGTACGAAGCGTGTGGAGTCAGGAGCAAAAAAAAGCCACCTCGCGGCGGCTTTATAAAAGTCCCCGAAGGGACGTCGTTGGAAAACTGAAGATCAGGTCGTATTGTTCTGAATGACCATGTTTTGGTGACTGTGACAGCAGTTGCAGAAAATGTATCCCTACACCGCCTGTGTTGCCATCCTTCAAATAGGGGAGGTTTGGGACTTTTCGCACAGGAATCAGGCCTTTTGGGTTATTCCTGGTGCCAGCGGCAGCTGTAAAACAAAGCAGGCGCCCCCGCCCGGAGCGCTTTCGCAATGGACGGAGCCACCGTGCCGCGCGGCGATGGATTTGACCAGGGCCAAGCCCAAGCCTACACCGCCGTCCCGCTCGGTGGCTCCCGGTAGCCGGTAAAAGGGCTCAAAGATGCGTTCACGCAGATCAACCGGAACGCCCGGGCCGTGGTCACACACCGTCACGACTGCCCTGCCATCTGCCTGTTGCAGCGTGACGGTGATCTCACCGGCACCATGGCGGCGCGCGTTTTCCAGCAGGTTGCGCACGGCTCGCCGCAACAGCTTGGAAATGCCCTGCACAGCCAGTGCCGAGGTGCCGCTTCCGGGCTGAACATCCAGTTCGGCCTGAGCGCGCGCGCATTCCTCCGCGGTCAGTCCCATCAAATCAACCGATTCGATGCTTCCCAAGTCAGCCTCGCGCGCATCCAGACGGCTGGCCAGCAGGATCTCGTCGATCAGTTGGTCCAACTCGGCAATATTGCGGGCGATCTCATTTCTGGATGCGGGCGACGACGTGGTACCCATCAACTCCAGCCCCATGCGAATGCGTGTCAAGGGCGAACGCAGTTCATGCGAGGCGTTGGCCAGCAGCGACTTCTGTGACGCCAGCAGCGTTTCGTGCGACTTGACCAGCGTTTGAATGCGCTCGGCTGCGTTGTTGAAGCGTGCCGCCAGAAACGCCACCTCATCCTGCCCTTCCTCCGACAGGCGCGTGGACAAGTCACCAGCACCCCAGCGCTCAACACCCTGCTGTACCGTCTCCAGCCGCTTGGTCAGTCGCCGCACGATGGGGTAGGTCCCTATCGCCACCGCCAGAGCAACCAGGCCCAGCATCCAGGCAAAACCGAAGGGCATGCGCATGGGTTGCCCCGCTTCCGCCACCCGATTGGCCATGATGGGGCGGTTGGGGCGTGGCAGCTGAATAAAGAGCGTCGTCCCATCCACCATGGTGACCTGAAATTCGGGCCCCTGACCGGGCACCCGCGTAGGCCTGAGCGGAGCCTGGCCGATCACGTCTCCGGCCTCATTGCGCAACACAATCTCGCGTCCCGGGCGCTCGGCCCGCTCGCGTTCACGTTCGGCACGTTCCTGCTCAAACTCCAGCCGCGCCAGCCACCCGGCAACCAGCGCCAGCACGGCAATGGTCGCCACCACCGCCAGCCAGATGCGCAAATACAGGCGTTGATGAAACGGCGTGCTCATTGCAACAGGCTTAGTCTTGCTGGCGCGCAAACACGTAACCCACACCGCGCACCGTCAAAATGCGTTTCGGGTTCTTGGCGTCAATTTCGATGGCGGCCCGGATGCGGCCCATGTGCACGTCGATGGACCGGTCAAACGCATCCAGCTCGCGGCCACGCACGGCTTCCATGATCTGGTCACGCGTCAGCACGCGGC
>JAABRC010000073.1 GCA_011391115.1 Candidatus Egaibacter danicus
GATCCACACGCAGCGCGGCGGCCAGTTGCGCAATGGTCAGGCCCTTCTGTTCTGAAGACCGCGCCTGGTGCAGCTGTTGCAGCATCTCCAGCGCCAATTGAAACTGCCAGCCCGGACCGGAGGATCGCCGGGCCACACCGGCCAGCAAACTGGGCAGGTAGGCCGCTATGACGGCACCCAGCAGCATGATGACCCATGCGACGTAAATCCACACCAGCAAAATCGGAACTGTCGCCAAGGCACCGTAAACGACGGAATAGGTTGGCACCTTGCCCAAATAGAGCGCGAGCAGTTTTTTGGCCAGTTCCATGGCGGTGGAAACAAACAATCCGCCCGCCCAGGCATGACTCCATTTCACCTGGGTGTTGGGCACGTAGTGGTACAGCGCTGCAGCGCCCCCGGCCAGCAGGCCAAACTGCAAAAAGTCCAGCAGAACCCCAATACCCCCCGGCACCACTCCCACCAGGCCACGAGAGGCCGATATGGCGTAAGACGTCATGGTCAGGCTGGCACCCAGCAACAGCGGCCCCAGCGTCATGCCAGCCCAATACACCAGTACGCGTTGCGCCAGCGCACGCGGCCGGCGCACCCGCCAGATGTTGTTGAGCGTGCGGTCAATCGTCAGGATCAGTGCCAGCGCCGTGGTGAACAGCACGGCCACCCCTGCCACACCCAGCCGGCTGGCCTTGCCGGCAAACTGGGTCAAATACCCCAGCACCTGACGCGCAATATTGTCGGGAATCAAACTATCGACCAGCCATTTTTGCAGCACGTCCTGAAACTTGGCAAACATGGGAAAGGCTGAAAACACCGCCAGCGCCACTGTGATCAGGGGGACCAGGGCAATGGTCGTTGTGAAGGTCAGGCTGCTGGCCGTAAGGCCCAGGCGATCTTCACGGAAACGTTCGCGCAGGGTCAGCGCGGTGTTTTTCCATGGGAAAACCAGCAAATCCTGGTAGAACTCCGCGGCTCGGGACGGCAATGACTGAAATAGGCGCATGGCCGCTATGATGCCACTGCAATGACGAACCTCAACAACACTCAAAAAGACAAGGCCGTGGACTTGACCCGCTGGCTCGCCGTGGGCAGCCTCCTGGGCCTGATCATCCTCGGACTGGTCTGGGAGTTGCTCCTGGCCCCTGTGCGCCCGGGAGGCTCGTGGCTGGCCCTGAAGGTGTTGCCGCTGTGCATACCACTGGCGGGTTTGCTGAAAAACCGCATGTACACCTACCGCTGGGTCAGCCTGCTGGTCTGGATCTATTTTGCTGAAGGGGTCGTCCGCGCGTACGGTGACCGGCCACCCGGCTCGTGGCTGGCCATGGCGGAAGTGGTACTTTGCGTGGCGCTGTTCGTGGCATGTGTGCTGCATATCCGGCTGCGCCAGCGTCATGCGCGCCTTGACGCCACATCTGTTTCAGCGACGGCATCATGACCGCCACGCTGGAACTACTGGATGCCCTGCGGCGCGTGGTGGGGCCCGGCAACGTCCTCGCCGATGGCGACCTGAGTGCGTGGGAGCTTGACTGGCGCAAGAGAAATCATGGCAAAGCCCTTGCCGTTGTTCGACCAGGCGCTACAGAAGAGGTAGCAGAAATTGTTCGCCTGTGCATGAAGCATCAGCCGGCGACCGGAGTGAGCATCGTGCCTCAGGGTGGCAACACGGGCCTGGTAGTGGGGTCAACGCCTGACGATTCGGGTCTGCAGATCGTGCTGAGCCTGCAGCGCATGAATACCGTGCGAACCATTGACTCAGCCAACCTCACCATCACCGTGGAGGCAGGGTGTGTGCTGCAAACGCTGCAGGAAAGGACCCGGGAGGCTGGTTTTTTATTCCCCTTGAGTCTGGCTTCCGAGGGGAGCTGCACCATCGGTGGCAATCTGGGCACCAACGCCGGTGGCACCCAGGTCGTGCGTTTTGGCAATACGCGAGACCTGTGTCTGGGACTGGAGGTAGTCACCGCGCGGGGGGAGATCTGGCATGGCCTGAGCGGTCTGCGTAAGGACAACACCGGTTATGACCTGCGTGACCTGTTCATCGGCTCCGAAGGGACGCTGGGCATCATCACGGCGGCCACCATGAAGCTCTACCCGCTGCCCGCCGCGCAGCTCACGGCCTGGGCGCTGGTGCCATCGCTGGGCCACGCGGTCACCCTGCTGGGGCTGGCCCACCAGCATCTGGGCGCCGGTTTGACCGGTTTTGAGGTGATGGGCCAGTTTGCGTTGAGCCTCGTCGCCCGCCAATTCCCGCAACTGCGCGTTCCATTTCTGGACACAACTGCCAGCCATCCGGCAGAACCCGGCTGGTGTGTGCTGCTGGAAAACTCCGACCACGAGTCGGAAGCCCATGCCCGTGAACAGTTTGAGCGCCTGCTGGAAGCGGCCATGGATCAGGGTTGCGTGATGGACGCGGTGGTAGCGGAGAACCTCGCCCAGGCGGCCGCGCTGTGGCACATCCGGGAGAGCATCCCGTTGGCACAGGCTCAGGAGGGCTTGAACATCAAGCACGACATTTCCATTCCGGTATCCAGCATCCCCGAGTTTGTACAGGTGACGGACCGGCTGCTGCAACAGGCCGTGCCGGGCGTGCGGCTGGTCAACTTCGGCCATCTGGGTGACGGCAACCTGCATTACAACGTACAGGCACCATCAGGCTCCGATGACCGGGCCTTCCTGCGTGACCATGAGGAACAGGTCAACTCGCTGGTGTTTGATTCAGTGGCCCGGTTCAATGGCTCCATCTCCGCTGAACATGGCGTGGGCAGCCTCAAGGTGGACAAACTGGCCCATCACAAATCGCCGGTGGCACTGGGAATGATGCAGGCCATCAAGCGGGCACTGGACCCGCATAACCTGATGAACCCGGGACGGGTGATCCGAAGATAAACTTGTACAGCGATTCCCGACAATTACCCAACATGCTTCAGCCAACCCAATCTCGCCCCATTCGCTCCCAATACGAAGACTTCATGCGCCACGTGTTCTCTACTGGTGCCTCCAAGACTGACCGCACTGGAACAGGTACCCAAAGCGTGTTTGGTTACCAGATGCGCTTCGATCTGAACGAGGGCTTTCCCCTGGTCACCACCAAGAAGGTCCACTTGAAGTCCATTATTCAGGAGTTGCTGTGGTTTCTGACGGGCAGCAGCAACAACAACTGGCTCAAGGAACGTGGCGTCAGCATCTGGGATGAATGGGCCAAGCCGGATGGTGATCTGGGTCCGGTGTATGGCGTGCAGTGGCGTAGCTGGCCCACGCCCGACGGCGGGCATATCGACCAGATCGCAGAAGTCATGAAGACGCTCAAGACCAACCCCGACTCACGGCGCATCATCGTGAGCGCCTGGAACGTGGCCGACCTCAGCAAGATGGCCTTAATGCCCTGCCATGCGTTCTTCCAGTTCTACGTGGCACCGTCCACCGTGCCGGGTGACAAGGCACGACTCAGCTGCCAGCTGTACCAGCGCAGCGCCGATATCTTCCTGGGTGTCCCCTTCAACATCGCCAGCTATGCGCTGCTCACCCACATGGTGGCGCAGCAGTGTGATCTGGATGTGGGGGACTTCATCTGGACAGGTGGTGATTGCCACATCTATCGCAACCACCATGAGCAGGTGTCGCTGCAACTGAGCCGCGCGCCTTACCCCTACCCGACGCTCAACATCAAACGCAAGCCGGCTTCGATCTTTGAATATGAGTTTGATGACTTTGAGGTGCTCAGCTACGAATGTCATCCCGCCATCAAGGGCGCAGTAGCGGTTTGACGCATTCGATCATGCGTGTGAACCTGATATTTGCCCGTGCCGCGAACGGCGTGATTGGCCGCGACGGCACGCTGCCCTGGCACTTGCCGGAAGACATGGCGCACTTCAAACGCATGACGTCGGGGTGCCCGGTCATCATGGGTCGCAAAACCTGGGACTCGTTGCCGCGCAAGTTCCGGCCGCTTCCGGGAAGGACCAATCTGGTCATCACACGGCAGGTTTTATGGCAAGAAAATGGTGCTCAGGCCTCGCCCAACATGCATGAGGCGCTCTTATTTTGCGAGCAAACGTCGCCCACACCCACCGAGGTCTGGGTTATCGGTGGCGCGCAAATCTATGCCGAAGCATTACCACTGGCCCATCGCGCAGTGATCACCGAAATAGCACAAGACTTTGAGGGTGATGCCTTTGCTCCGGTGTTTGGCCCGGAGTGGCAGGAGACGTCACGCGAGTCCCATGTGGCCGCTAGTGGATTGCCTTACAGCTTTGTCACACTGGTGCGACTCTAGGGTTTTCCGGGCTTGATTAGGGCTTGGTGACTTCGTGGCCAATGACGCCACCGACAGCAGCGCCGACGCCCGTGCAAGCCAGACCACCGCACAGAACGTTCCCGGCAACACCACCGATAACGGCACCTGTTGCAGTGCCCTTCTCTTGCGCGGTCATCCCGGCACAGCCGCCCAGCACGAACAGCGTCATGGCAACAGTGGCAATGGAGGAGTAATTTTTGAAGCTTTTCATTTGGAAACCTTTGGTAGTGGGTTGAAGGAACAAGTCAAGTATGGGCCGCGCATGGCCAGTGGGAAAGCGGACGAGGGCGCCATTCACCGTAGTAGATGTCCTACGTGGGCGCTCCTGCCCGCGCCAGAATCAGGCCCGCGGCTCACCCTGGCGATTGACGGTCACGGTGGTTCCCGGAGGTGTGGTCATCTGGATGTGATGCTCCTGGCCACGGAAGTTATAGGTCACGTCCCAGTACTCGGGGCGAGCCTGGCTGGGGACGCTGGTGCAACGCTGGACGTCCTGGGTGCGCGCTGGCCCATTGCTATCCCGACCCACCGTAGCACCCACGGCGCCACCTGCGATCACGCCACCCACGGTGGCCAGATCCTGGCCCCGTCCACCACCGACCTGATGGCCCAGAATGCCGCCAATCACGGCACCAACAATCGCACCTGGCACGTTGGAACCATTTCGTTGCGGTGTGACCTGTTCACGCTCGATCCAGCAGCGTTGCTCGTTAGGCGCAACCACGGCGCGCACAGAAGTCACGTTAGCCCGGTATAAGCGTTCGTTGGGGCGACGATGGTTGTCATATACCGGCATGGGCGGCGGTGGTGCATAGCGGTTGTCGTCAACGCGTGAATTCGCACTCACTGCACGTACCGATGAAACGCGGTCATTCATGCCCATGGCAGCCAGCGAAGGGTAACGGCCGGGGCGCAGGACAACACACTGACCGCGGTATCCCGCATCCTGGCAAACTTCCCAACGATCTCGCAGAACAACAACCGATGAAGCCCTGTCGTTAAAGCCATAGCGCTCGAAGTTCTTTACCTGATTCTGGGTTGTGAAATACCGCCCTTGAAAGCCACCGTTCTCGTAGAAAGTGACTTGCGCGGTAGCGTGAAGGGTGACTGCCAGGGCGCTCAAGACCAAAGCCGTTTTCAATACTGTTTTCATGGATGCTCCTTTAACGGGTTATGAATATTCCTCAAAGAAAAACGTGGCTGGGCACGACTCTTTTTTGGGATAACCCAGTATGGGATGAAGCACGGAAAGCAGATAGCAGACTGCGCCGCCAGAAGCGGTAGTAGATGTCCTACACAGGGGCCTGTAGGAATCATCTGACACATACGCGGGTCTGAGGCCCATGGCACCGCATTCCATTTGAGCGCACACTCAGCAGGAGCCTTTACGTCTTGCCATATCTTTCATTTCCCCAGCAACTCCAGCCCTCCGCCCATGCTCCCGATCAAAACCTACCTTGTTGAGGACAGCCCGGTCATTCGAGACAGCCTCATCGCCACACTGGAGGAGCTCGCGCCCGTGAAGGTAGTGGGAACGGCCGAGGACGAAACCACTGCAGTCAAGTGGCTAGCACAAATGAGCAATCAATGCGACCTGGTGATCGTCGACATTTTTTTGAAAAGTGGCTCAGGTCTGGGCGTGTTAAGCGCCGTCAAAGCACTCGCGCAACGACATACACTCGTGGTCCTGAGCAATTACGCTACCAAGGACATACGGCGTAAATGTCTTGAACTCGGTGCTGACAGGGTATTCGACAAGTCAGACGAAATTGATGCCCTGATCCTGTACTGCAACCAGCTGGCACTGGGCGAAGCAGGTAACAGCGGCCCCGCACAACTGACCTGATTGTGGTTACTGCATCAAACCATTTTTCAGAGCGTAATAAGTTAGATCGCTGTTCGACTCAAGCTTCATTTTCTCCATGACCCGGGTACGATAAGTGCTGACCGTCTTGACACTGAGCGACATGCTCACGGCCATATGACCGATGGTTTCACCCTTGGCCAGACGCAGGAAAACCTGTAGCTCCCGATCCGACAATTGCTCATGAAGTGGCTTGTCCCCCCCACCTGTCAAACCGTCGGCAAGACGCTCTGCAATTCCAGCAGTGATGTACTTGCGCCCGCGGCAAACCGTACGAATCGCTTTGACGATCTCTTCGGGATCACAGTCCTTGTTCAGGTAGCCACTGGCCCCCTGCCGCAGCAGGGTTGTGGCGTAATGCTCTTCTGCAAAACCGCTCAGAATCAGCACCGGCAAATCGGGCGCGCGCGCCTTGATGGCCGCCAGTGCATCAACTCCGCTGTGCTCAGGCATGGAAATGTCCATCACGATCACGTCCACTTCGCCCTTGCGCACGATGTCAAGGGCCTCCCGACCGTTCGACGCTTCAGCGACAACGCTGAAATCGATCTGGTCAGCGAAAAACTGACGCAGGCCAGCACGAACCATGGCATGGTCGTCAACAATGGCAATTCGAATCATGATGTAGCAGGCAGTTTCATGCTGCATGATCCCACACTTTGACGGGCGGTCTCAAAATGGAAGTTCTCAAGGTCGTCAACCCAGGCCGGTTTGTATTTCCGCTAGCCTGCCTCGCCGCCGTAGCCATGCTGTTCATCAGCGAAGGGTCCTACTGGCAGGCCGTCGCCGCCATGCGCGAAATCTCAGCCATGCAAACAGCACAGGTGAGCATCGTGGGCCTTTCCCAGAGCGTTCTGGATGCCGAAACGGGTCAGCGGGGATATCTGCTGTCCAACCGCAGGGAATACCTTCTTCCTTATCAAACAGCGATCAAACATATCGACGAATCTTTCACGGTACTGGAGCCCTACTACAGCGCGGATCCGGCAGCAAGAGACATGCTGGCGAAATTGCGTGAGCTCACAGATGCCAAGATGTCCGAGCTCGCACTGACGATCCGTCTGCACGACGAAGGTCGGGACAGGGCGGCGCTGGAGTTGGTCCTCAGCGATATTGGCAAGGAAAAAATGGAGGCTATCCGTCAAGTAGGTGCGAAGCTACTGGCACATCAGTCGCAAAACGTGGCTGCAAGCCGGGGCGATTTGATCAAAACCCTCATTCTCAACCGGGTGGGGGTCGCCGCCTTGAGCGCCATCAGCCTGATGGCACTCTTGCTGTATTTGCGCAAGTCAGCAGCGCTCGTGCGTCACCAGCTGGAGCTCAAACAACGCGCCCAGGTCGAGCACGACCGGCTTGAGACGGAAGTCGCCAAACGTACCGCTCAGTTGACGGAATTGACCCAGCATCTGGTCACCGCGCGCGAGGACGAGCGAAACCGTCTGGCACGCAATTTGCACGATGATCTGGGCTCACTGCTCACATCGGCCAAGCTCGATGCGGCTCGTATCCGGTCCCGACTCACTGGCACGACGCCTGAGTCACTGGAGTTGCTGTCACATCTGGTTGGAACCCTCAATAGCGGTATTGCGTTGGGTCGACGCATCATCGAAGATTTGCGTCCATCTGCGTTGAGCAACCTGGGGTTGGTTGCGACGCTGGAGATTCTGGCAAGAGAGTTTGCCGATCACTCGGGCGTCGATGTTCAATGTGCGCTGGAGCCTGTTGATCTGGATGTCGATGCGGAATTGATGGTCTACCGGCTGGTTCAGGAAGCCATCACCAACATCACCAAATATGCTCAGGCTCGTCATGTCTGGGTGAACTTGAGCGAGCATGAAAACCACGTGGAAGTTTCTGTTCGCGACGATGGTGTTGGCTTTGATACCACCCAAAAGCCTGACTCCAAATACGGCCTGATTGGCATGCGTTTTCGTGTTGAGGCCGAAGGTGGGGCCCTCCATGTGTTTTCCTCAC
>JAABRC010000074.1 GCA_011391115.1 Candidatus Egaibacter danicus
ACCGGCTTACCTGTCAGACCTGATGTTTGACTCCCTGCTGACCGGTTCGCTGGACGAAACTGGCTCGGGTTACGGCCTGCTGGCCAGCGATGTGGAGGTGGCGGCCGACGGTAAAAGTGCGCTGTTCAAAATTCGTCCACAGGCCCGTTTTCACAATGGCGACCCGGTGCTGGCTGCGGATGTCAAACACAGTTATGACACGCTGATGGGGCCTTTTACATCTCCCGCGTATAAAAACCTGCTCGAAGACGTGGCCGGGCTGGACGTGGTGGACGAACGCACCGTGCGCTACCGGTTCAAAAAGCCCAACCGCGAACTCCCGCTGACTGTCGGTGGTCTGCCGGTGTTCAGCCGGCAATGGGGCGTGGATCCCAACGTGAATGGCGGCAAGCCCAAGCCGTTCGACAAGGTGGTGACCGACATCCCGATTGGCAGCGGACCCTACAAAATCGGCCCGGTACGCTTTGGCAAGGACATCACCTACCTGCGTGACCCCAACTACTGGGCGAAAGACTTGAACGCGCGCCGTGGCACCAGCAATTTCGAGCGCATCACTGTGAAAATCTACAAGGACAACACGGCCCGGCTGGAAGCGCTGAAAGCCGGGGAGTTCGATTTGATGCGGTTTTTCTCGGCTGGCGACTGGGCACGCCGGGTCAGTGGCAAACGCTTTGACACGGGTGAGCTGGTCAAAACCGAATTCAAGCACCGGCTGCCATCCGGTTTTCAAAGCTACGTGCTCAATACGCGGCGCGACCAGTTCAAGGACTTGCGGGTGCGTGAGGCGCTCGGGCTGGCCATGGACTACGAATGGATGAACCGCCAACTGTTCTACAACGCCTACCAGCGGGTGCAAGGGTTGTTTGGCAACACGGACTGTCAGGCGAATGGACTGCCCAGCCCGGAAGAACTGGCGCTGATGGAGCCGTGGCGCAAGGACATTCCCGCTGCCGCGTTCGGTCCGATGTTTGCGGCACCCCGTACGGATGGCGACTCGTCACTGCGGGCAAATCTGCGCAAGGCACAAGCGCTGCTTAAAGATGCGGGCTGGGAGGTTCGTGACGGTGCCTTGCGCAACGCACAGGGCAAGGCGTTTGAAATCGAATACCTGGACAGCAATGAATCCGGCGCGCGGGTGGTGTCGCCCTGGGCTCGAAACCTCGAAAAGCTCGGCATCAAGCTGAACTTTCGCCCCGTGGACTTTGCGCTGTACCAGCAGCGGCTGCAGAAATTTGAGTTCGACATTAGCTCGCTGGCCTACGGTGGCACACACAACCCCGGGCAGGAATACGCCGACATTTTTGGCTCGAAGGCGGCCGACACGGAAGACTCCGGTAACCTGTCGGGCGTGAAAAATCCCGCCATCGATGCGCTGGTGACGCAGATGACCGGCGCCAAAACCAAGGCCGAACTGTTGCCTGCCTGTCGTGCGCTGGAGCGTGTTGTCAGCCACAGCCACTTGCTGATTCCGCAGTGGACGGCGGGCACGCATCGCATGGTCTACAACGCATGGCGTCTGGCAAAACCCGACGCCATGCCACCGTATGCAGCCGGTGAAACCTGGGCCATCGATACCTGGTGGGCGAAATAGCCATGCTGACCTATATCCTCAAACGGCTGTTGCTGATGGTGCCCACGCTGCTGGGTGTGCTGCTGATCACCTTCATCGTCGTGCAGTTTGTGCCTGGCGGCCCGGTGGAGCAGTACATGGCCGAGGCCAAAGCGAAAACCGGCTCGGGGTCGGGCGGTGAGGGCGGGGGGCTGTCGTACCGCGGCTCTCAAGGGGTGGACCCCAAACGCGTGGAGCAGATCAAGGCCCTGTATGGCTTTGACAAGCCCGCGCCCGAACGCTTCATGCAAATGCTGGGCCAGTTTGCGCGGTTTGATCTGGGCAAGAGCTTTTTCCAGAACAAGAGCGTGGCCGAACTCATCTGGGAGAAGATGCCGGTCTCCATCAGTCTGGGTCTGTGGACTTTTTTCATCAGTTATCTGGTTGCCGTTCCCTTGGGTGTGGCCAAGGCCGTGCGTGCCGGGTCGCGCTTTGATCTGGTGACGACTCTGCTGGTGCTGGTGGGTTACGCGATTCCGGGCTTTGTGCTGGGCGTGGCGCTGCTGGTCATTTTTGGTGGCCAGTTGCAATGGTTCCCGCTGCGCGGTTTGACCTCCAGCAATTGGGATGAACTGACCTGGGGTGCGCGTATCGTCGACTATCTGTGGCACATCGCCCTGCCAGTGACGGCCATGGTGCTGGGCAGCTTTGCTGTGACGGCCATGCTAACCAAGAACGCGTTTCTGGAAGAAATCCGCAAGCAATACGTGGTGACCGCCCGGGCCAAGGGTTTGGGTGAAAAGCAGGTGTTGTGGAAGCACGTGTTCCGCAATGCGCTGATTCCCATCATCACCGGGTTTCCGGCGGCGTTCATCGGAGCGTTTTTTACCGGCTCTCTGCTGATCGAGACGCTGTTTTCGCTCGATGGGCTGGGCTTGCTGAGTTATGAAAGCGTCATCCGCCGTGACTACCCGGTGGTCATGGGCACGCTGTATTTCTTCACGCTGATTGGCCTGGTGACCAAGCTGATTTCCGATTTGTCATATGTCTGGGTGGATCCGCGTGTCAAGTTTGACTAAGCCCCCCGAAGCGGCCTCTCTTTCTCCCTCGCAGCGCGCCTGGCAGCGTTTCAGGCGCAATCGTCTGGGGTACTGGAGCCTGGTGATCTTCTGCGCGCTGGTGGTGTTGAGCCTGTTCGCCGAATTGATCTCCAACGACCGCCCCTTGATCGTGCGATATGAGGGGACAACCTATTTCCCTATGGTGAAAGACTATTCGGAGAAGACCTTCGGCGGCGACTTTGACACCACGACGGACTACCTCGACCCCTTCATCCGCGAGCGACTGGCCAAAGCCGGCAACTGGGCGCTGTTTGCACCCAACCCATACGGCCCGAAAACGCTGAACTACTTCGCCAAAGAGCCCAATCCGTCGCGCCCGACGCGGGACAACCTGCTCGGCACCGATGACCGCGGACGTGACCTGCTGGCGCAGCTGATTTACGGCTTTCGGGTCAGCGTGTTGTTTGCGCTGGCACTGACCTTCACAGGTGTTCTGTTGGGCGTGATCACGGGCGCCCTGCAGGGGTTTTTCGGCGGCAAGACGGATCTGGCGTTCCAGCGGTTCATAGAAATCTGGAGCTCCATGCCTGAGCTATATCTGCTGATCATCTTCAGTGCCGTTTTTGCACCGAGCATTGCCCTGCTGCTGATCCTGCTGAGCCTGTTCGGCTGGATGGGCCTGTCAGACTATGTGCGGGCCGAATTTCTGCGCAACCGCCAGCTCGACTATGTGCGGGCGGCGCGTGCGCTGGGCGTGGGTAACTGGCACATCATCACGCGGCACATCCTGCCCAACAGCCTGACGCCCGTGGTCACGTTTTTGCCATTTCGCATGAGCGGTGCGATTCTGGCGCTGACCTCGCTCGATTTTCTGGGCCTGGGCGTGCCGCCCGGTACGCCATCGCTGGGCGAACTGCTGTCCCAAGGCAAGAACAACATTGACGCCTGGTGGATTTCGCTCTCCACCTTTGGCGTGCTGGTCATCACATTGCTGTTGTTGACGTTCATGGGTGATGCCCTGCGCGACGCGCTGGACCCCAGAAAGTCAGACAAATGAGTGCCCCCACGCTCGGCACTGATGTGTCCTCGCTGCCCCCCGAGGGGGCGCATTTCACCTTGGGGCGGCCCGGCGGCGAAACAGTTGCCCCCACGCCCCTGCTGGACGTGAAGGGCCTGCGCGTGTCTTTCGGCGGCAACGAGGTCGTCAAAGGGATCGATTTTTCCATTGCTCCGGGCGAAAAACTGGCGTTGGTGGGCGAATCGGGCTCCGGCAAAACGGTCACGGCACTCAGCCTTCTCCGTTTGGTGACCAATGCCAGTTTGAGCGGCAGCGCCCGATTCGCAGGCGCCCGGCTGGATGGCGGCCAGACGCCCGTCGATTTGATGACGATGCCCGAGCAGGCTCTGCGGGGCATTCGCGGGCGGGACATCGCCATGATCTTTCAGGAGCCGATGACGGCCCTGAACCCTTTGTTCACCATAGGTGATCAGATTGCCGAAGTTATACAGCTAAAACAGGGTCTAGCCCCTGTCGAATGTGCGCAAGCAGCTATTAAATTAATAGCGAATACCGGTATTGCCGAGGCTGCACGCCGTGCGCGCTCGTACCCGCACCAGCTTTCCGGCGGGCAGCGCCAGCGGGCGATGATCGCCATGGCACTCGCCTGCAAACCCAAACTGTTGCTGGCCGATGAACCCACGACGGCGCTGGATGTGACGGTGCGCGGGCAGATACTGGACCTGCTGACCAGTCTGCAAAAAGAGTACGGCATGGCCGTGCTGATGATCACACACGACCTGAATCTGGTGCACCGGTTTGCTGACCGCGTGGCGGTGATGGAAAAGGGGCTGATCGTCGAACAGGGGCCCACTGCTGACGTGTTTGCCAGTCCCCGGCACCCCTACACGGTCAAGCTGATCGACAGCAAACCAGTGCGCGATGCGGTGGAAGCCCAAACGATCACGCCAGCCGCCGCTTTGGTGGACGCCACAAGCCTGAGTGTCAATTACCCGGTGCCTCTGCCAGGCTTTCGTGGCTGGTTTGGCAAAGGACAGTTCGCGGCGCTCAAGCAGGTGAGCTGCCGGGTGACACCGGGTCAAACACTGGGCGTGATTGGCGAGTCTGGCTCCGGCAAATCCACGCTGGCACTGGCTGTACTGGGTCTGTTGCCCTTTTCAGGTGAGTTGGCGGTCATGGGAAAGACCTGGAGCCGCAATACGCAGCAGGACAAGGACATGCGCCGTACGCTACAGGTGGTTTTTCAGGACCCGTTCTCGTCGCTGTCGCCACGGCTGACCATTGAAGAAATCGTCGGGGAGGGGCTTCTGGTTCATTTCCCCGGGTT
Source organism: Candidatus Egaibacter danicus (assembly GCA_011391115.1). The sequence goes on from JAABRC010000074.1 coordinate 4,956, forward strand.
GTCCGCCGACCAGCGGCGGCAAAAAGTGCTGGCTGCGCTGGCTGATGTGGGCATCGAGTCGGCGCAGCTGCAGGGCCTGCTGGCCCGCTATCCGCACGAATTCTCGGGTGGCCAGCGCCAGCGGATTGCCATTGCCCGTGCTCTGGTGGTCCAGCCCCAGGTGCTGGTGCTGGATGAACCCACCAGCGCACTGGACGTGACCATTCAGAAACAGGTTTTGCAGCTGTTGCAGCGCCTGCAACGGGACCGGGGCCTGAGCTACCTGCTTATCACCCACGACGTGGACGTGATTCGGGCCATGGCCCACGATGTGATCGTCATGAAAGACGGGGAAATTGTCGAGTCCGGACCCCTGTCGACCGTCTTTGACGCTCCCACCCATGACTACACCCGGACTTTGCTGAAGTCCACTGGATAATCCGTTAAAAATCAAGGTACTTAGCACGAATTTGCAGTACAATCCAAGCTCACGACCAAACGGGCGGGTATCTACCGCCCGTTTTTTTTGGTCGATTGTTTTTGGGGTGGGTTGATTTCAAGTGGCGCTACAGGAAATTGTTGAGCAGACGGTAACCGGTCTCGGGTACGACCTCGTGGAGGTTGTTCGCTCGGCTGGTGGCCTGCTTCGCATCACGATTGACCTGCCCTGGACGCCGTCTGGAGATGCTGCTGCAGGTGAGCAGTTCGTCACAGTGGAAGATTGCGAGAAGGTGACCCGACAGCTGCAGTTTGCGCTGGAGGTTGATGGCGCTGACTACAAGCGCCTCGAGGTGTCCTCGCCTGGTATTGATCGTCCGTTGCGACACGAGAAGGATTTTGAACGGTTTGCCGGTCAGGTGATTGATATCACGTTGAAGGCGCCTATGGGTGTTGCGGCCGCAGGTCAGGTGAGCGCCAACCGCAAGAAATTTCGCGGCACGCTCGAGCGAGTGGCCCGCGCGGAAGGACAGGATGGGGTGGCTTCATGGCAAATCGTCTGGAGTGACGAGCCGGTGGTCAAGCCAGGGCAGCGGGTGAGCAAGAAGCGGCCCCCTGCACCGGTACAGGCGTTGGGGTTTTCGCTGGATGAATTGCGGGAAGCGCGGTTGGCGCCGATTGTGAGCTTTAAAGGGCGCGGCGCCAAAGATTAGGCATTTTTTAGTCGGTATCTGTATTTGTTGAATTGAGAGTTCAGGAGAGTCATGGCATGAATCGCGAAATGTTGATGTTGGTGGAAGCCATTTCACGCGAAAAAAGCGTTGAGCGTGATGTGGTGTTTGGTGCTGTTGAAGCAGCGCTGGCCCAGGCCACAAAGAAGCTTTACCCTGGTGAAGTGGATATCCGCGTGGCGGTGGATCGCGACAATGGCACTTACGAGACATTCCGTCGCTGGCACGTTGTGCCCGACGAGGCGGGTCTGCAACTGCCTGAGCAGGAAATTCTGCTGTTTGAAGCCAAAGAGCAGATTCCTGATATCGAGGTGGATGAGTACATCGAGGAAACAGTCGAATCTGTGCCGATTGGTCGTATTGGTGCCATGGCGGCCAAACAGGTCATCCTGCAGAAGATTCGTGACGCCGAGCGTGAAATGTTGCTCAACGATTTCATGTCGCGCGGTGACAAGATCTTCGTGGGCACTGTCAAGCGCATGGACAAGGGCGACATCATTGTTGAAAGTGGTCGTGTGGAAGGCCGCTTGCGACGTAGCGAGATGATCCCGAAGGAAAATCTGCGTTCCGGGGACCGTGTTCGCGCCATGATCATGGAGGTGGACCTGACGTTGCGCGGCGCGCCGATCATTTTGTCGCGTTCTGCGCCCGAGTTCATGATCGAGCTGTTCCGCCAGGAGGTGCCCGAGATCGAGCAGGGCCTGCTGGAGATCAAATCCTGTGCGCGTGACCCTGGTTCACGCGCCAAGATTGCCGTGTTGTCGCATGATAAACGGGTGGACCCTATTGGTACCTGCGTTGGCGTGCGCGGTACCCGTGTGAACGGCGTCACCAACGAGCTCGCTGGCGAGCGAGTGGATATTGTGTTGTGGAGTGAAGACCCGGCGCAGTTTGTGATTGGCGCATTGGCTCCAGCCAACGTCTCTTCCATCGTGGTGGACGAAGAACGTCATGCCATGGATGTGGTGGTGGACGAAGAAAATCTTGCGATTGCCATTGGTCGTGGCGGTCAGAACGTGCGCCTGGCTTCCGAGCTGACAGGCTGGAAAATCAACATCATGGATGCTGCGGAATCCGCACAAAAGCAGGCCAATGAAACCGACTCCGGCCGCAAGCTGTTCATGGAAAAACTGGATGTGGACGAGGAAATCGCCGACCTGCTGATCGCCGAAGGCTTCACCAGCCTGGAGCAGATTGCCTACGTTCCCCTGGAAGAGATGCTTGAGATAGAAAGCTTTGACGAAGATACCGTCAACGAATTGCGCACCCGTGCAAAAGATGCATTGCTGACCATGGAAATCGCACACGAAGAAAACGTCGAAGAAGTCTCCATGGACCTGCGTGACCTGGAAGGCCTCACGCCTGAACTGATTGGCAAGCTGGCCGACAGTGGTGTGCACACCCGCGACGATCTGGCCGATTTGGCCGTTGACGAGCTCACTGAAATCACCGGCCAGTCTGCGGACGAAGCCAAGACCATGATCATGAAAGCGCGCGAGCATTGGTTTGCCAATGACGCCGCTTCTCAAGAGTAATGGTCATGAAAAAAGGTTACATAACAAATGTCCAGTACGACCGTCGCCGAGTTTGCAACCGAACTCAAAAAACCAACCGATACGCTGCTTGAGCAGCTCAAAGCTGCCGGGGTAGCCAAATCGACCGCGTCTGACACCCTGTCCGACGCTGACAAGCACAGCTTGCTGAACTACCTGCAGACCAGCCATGGCACCGCGACCGGAGAGCGGAAAAAGATCACGCTGGTGAAGAAATCCACCACGGAAATCAAACAGGCTGACTCCACCGGTAAAGCGCGAACCATTCAGGTTGAGGTGCGCAAAAAACGCACGTTCGTGCGTCGTGACGAAGCTGCAGATGGTGCGACTGAGGGAGAAGTGTCAGCGCCGGAAAAAATGACTGAGTCGGTGTCCGTGATTGACAACGCCGAGTTGGCTCGCCGTGAAGAAGAAGCCCGGCGCCAGGCTGAGTTGATCCGTCGCCAGGAAGAGGATTTGGTT
>JAABRC010000075.1 GCA_011391115.1 Candidatus Egaibacter danicus
GGTCTTGCGAGTTTTTTCTGGCCACGTCTGCGAACGTATCAGGCGCTTTTTTGACAGCTGCCAGCAAGTCCGCAGCACGGGCCCTGGCTTTCTCGCGATCCGCAGCCGGTGCATCTTTCGGAGCCGTTATCAGAATATGGCTGGCCTGTCGCTCCTCGGAACCACTCAGGCGAGCGGCGTTATGGTCGTAATAGGTCTTGACGTCCTGCTCGCTGACGCTGATTGACTTCTTGACCGACTCCAGATCCAGAACCACATACTCGATGGTTGCCGCTTCAGGTGCCTGGAAAAGATTCGGGTTTTCCTTGTAGAAGGCCTCCAGTTCCGCCTCCGTTGGGTTGACCTTTGCCGCGTAATCTGCAGCAAGAAAACGCGCAATCTGAACTTCACGCTTTTCAAGAAATGCATTGAGCGCCACATCCGCCACCGGCGGCGTGGCAAATCCGGTGCCGGTAACGCCCACCTCCACCTGACGGGTTGACAGATCGCTTCGCACCCGCGCTTCAAACCCTTCAGGCGTGAGCCCCTGGTTCGCTGCCAGCTGACGATAGCGTTCCATGTCCATGCTCCCATCAGGACGACGCAACGAGGCAATCGTCGGGTTCTGCTGAAGTTCACGTGCAAGTCGTGCATCGGTCGTCACGAGGTGCGCCTTCTCCGCAGCCTGCTGCAGCACGCGTTCACGCATCAATCGTTCCAGTGTCGCGTATCGGGCTTCGGGTGAGTCCAGCAGCTTGGGGTCCAGCGTAGGCATGGAGGCGCGAATACGATCCACTTCATTGCGATGTGCAGCGTCCCAATCCGCCTGCGTGATGTCGTGGCCACCGACACGGGCTACCGACTCTCCTTTGTCGCTCATCCGGTTGTATCCGTCAACGCCGACCAGAACAAACGCAGGGATGATCAACAAGAACATCAGGAACATCAGGATCTTCGTGTGCTTGCGGACTAAATCGAACATGCGCGAACTCTCAATAAAAAAAACAAAAAGGCGAACAACCTGTTCGCCTTTGCTGGGGTGGTGAGAGATGACGGGCTCGAACCGCCGACCTACGCCGTGTAAAGGCGCCGCTCTACCAACTGAGCTAATCTCCCTACCTGAACCTTAACAATTCACGTTGATCAGTTCAACGCATCTTTCAACGCCTTACCCGGACGGAACTTTGGAACCTTGGCGGCCTTGATTTTAATCGCAGCGCCGGTACGGGGGTTGCGACCCACACGGGCAGCCCTTTTGCCCACTGCAAAAGTGCCAAAGCCAACCAGGGATACTGAGCCCCCTTTTTTGAGCGTGGTCTTGACCGCGCCAATGGTGGACTCCAGTGCACGCGTAGCAGCGGCCTTGGAAATATCGGCATGTTTTGCAATGTGCTCAATCAGTTCGGTTTTATTCACAAAGAACCCCTCGTATGAAAGCAGAGTAAATCAGCTTGTCTTTTCAAAATTTTTATGTCCCCACAACCAAGACTCTGGCTAACGCTACAGGCAAGGATCTAAGAGACGTCGATTGCAGCGGTTGCTGCTACATGTGATTAGAGCCATGGGCTTTCCCCGTGTCAACAAGGCATGCAGCTTTACAACAGCGCGGAGACGGATTCTAGACCGTTTCCAGTCGGGCGCGATCACGTTTTGCAGAAATTAACAATCGTCCTGAAAAACATACCTGATGCACAACAAAACCCGGCAATTGCCGTCATTTCAGAGCGTTAACCACAGCCCGACCCACATCGGTCGTGCTGGCCTTGCCACCAATGTCCGGCGTGCGCGGTGCGCCACCTGATGGCTCCAGCACAGCTTCAATGGCGCGCAGTACCGCATCATGCGCAGCCTTGTGGCCCAGATGCTCCAGCATCATGGCACCGCACCAGATTTGCCCAATCGGGTTGGCAAGTCCCTTGCCTGCGATATCCGGCGCAGAGCCATGTACCGGTTCAAAGAGCGACGGGAATTTTCTGTCCGGATTCAGGTTGGCACTGGGTGCAATGCCGATGGTGCCTGTACAGGCTGGCCCGAGGTCACTCAGAATGTCACCGAACAGGTTACTGGCCACAACGACATCAAAAAAATCAGGCCGCTGGACGAAATGGGCAGTGAGGATGTCGATATGGAACTTGTCGAGCGTGACGCCCGGATAGCTCCTGGCCATCTCGGCCACGCGCTCATCCCAATACGGCATGGTGATGGCGATGCCATTGGACTTCGTGGCACTGGTCAAGTGTTTTTTCGGCCGTGACTGCGCCAACTCGAACGCGAATTTCAGCACGCGGTCCACCCCGATGCGCGACATCACGGTCTCCTGCATGACGATCTCGCGCTCGGTGCCCGGGTACATGCGCCCACCGATGCTGGAGTATTCGCCCTCCGTGTTTTCACGCACGATGTACATGTCGATCTCGCCCGGCATGCGGGGGCTGCCGTCGCGTCGCACCACGGGCGCGATGATGCCAGGCATCAAACGCGCCGGGCGCAGGTTCACATACTGATCAAACTCGCGCCGAAACAGCAGCAGACTACCCCATAGCGACACATGGTCAGGAATTTTTTCCGGCCAGCCCACGGCACCAAAGTAAATGGCATCGTGCCCGCCAATCAGGTCCTTCCAGTTGTCGGGCAGCATCTTGCCGTGCTTTTCAAAGTAATCCCAGCTTGAGAAATCGAAGTGATCGAACTGCAGGTCAATGCCAAACTTGCTGGCAGCAGTCTCCATCACACGAATGCCCTCGGGCATGACTTCCTTGCCAATGCCATCGCCAGCAATGACCGCAATCCTCTTTTTTCCACCTGTGTTATTCATGGTGATCCTTCAATGTAATCTGGACGTATTTTCCGTTTTGAGCCGAATCGCTGGCGACGCTGCCTGCCGCACCACCAGGCTCACACCCAGCGCAGTAAGGGCTGTGCCCATCAGGGTGATCATCGTGATCGGTTCATCGAACATCAGCCAGGCCATCAAAGCGGTTGTTGGGGGCACCAGATACAGCAGGCTGGTGACCGCTGTGGCCGCCCCACGCTGGATCAACAGGTACAGCAACGAACTGCCGCCCAGCGTCAAGCCGAGAACCGACCAGGCCAGCGCACCGATGTATCCCGTCGTCCATTGCGTCGCTTCATTTTCAAACAGGCACAGAGGAAACGTTACCAGCAACGCCGCCCCCAGTTGAATGGCATTGGCACTGCGCACGTCGGCGCTTTCAACAAATCGCTTCTGGTACAACGTGCCGGTCGTGATGCACAGCAATGCGAAAACGGCAAGACCCAGCGTGACAGGATTGGCTTCCATGCCGGCCCCAAACTTGCGTGAAACCACCATGATCAAACCGGTCAGCCCCAGAAGCAGGCCCAGCCATTGTCGCCCGCTGACCGCGCTGCCGCCCGCGCGGGAGTGACCTGCTTGAGACACCCACACCGCCGTCAAGACGGGCTGCAGCCCGACAATCAATGCCGACAGCCCCGAACCCATTCCTGCCTTGATGGCGCACCACACCCCACCAAGGTAGCCCGCATGAATCAGGATGCCGGTTACGCCAAGATGAAGCCATTGCGTCCGGCTGCGCGGCCACGCCACGCGTGCCAGCACCGTCCACACCAGAAAGCAGAGCAGGGAAAGGAAATACCGGATGGCCAGAAAACGAAGTGGCGCCGTGTAGGGCAAACCAAATTTGGCAACAATGAAACCGGTGCTCCAGATCAACACGAAAACCACAGGCATGACCCTGATCCAGGCGTTGTTGTCGCCGGCTGGGGTGCCCGCTTCCATACGCTTACCCTTTCACACGGGCCCGGATTTCCGGAAGCGCCTTCTGAAGGTAGTAGATCATGGACCAGATGGTCAGCACCGCCGCAACCCAGATCAGCCAGGTGCCCCACAAACGCGTATTGATCACGCCAAACAGCATCCCGTCATACAGCAGAAACGGAATGGCAACCATTTGCCCGACTGTTTTCAGTTTGCCGATCATGTGCACAGCCACGCTTTTCGATGCGCCAATCTGGGCCATCCACTCACGCAATGCGGAAATGGCAATTTCCCGGCCAATGATGATCAGCCCGACAAACACATCCGCGCGGTTCAGGTGCACCAGAACCAGCAGCGATGCGCACACCAGAAACTTGTCAGCAACCGGGTCCAGAAATGCACCGAAGGACGATGTTTGATTGAGCTTGCGGGCCAGGTAGCCGTCCAGCCAGTCGGTGGCCGCGAACAACACAAACATCACCGTGGCGATGAGGTTCTTGCTGGCCAGCGTGGCCATACTGTCGGGCAGGTAAAAAATGCCCACGATCAAGGGTATTGCAACGATGCGCGCCCAGGTCATGATGGTGGGAATGGTCAGAAACATGGGATCATTGTGGCATGCCCGGACTGCCCTGCAGTTGGCTTTTAGCGTAGCGCCCGGTAGATTTCGTCCGCCAGCTCGCGTGAAATGCCTTCCACCGAAGCAATATCTTCCGCGCTGGCCGATTCCACGCCCTTTACCCCCCCAAAACGCTGCAACAGCCTCGCCCGGCGCCTGGGGCCGATGCCCGGGATATCCTCCAGCTTGCTGCCACCGACGCGCACCTTGGCCCGTTTGGCGCGCATGCCAGTGATGGCAAAACGGTGCGCCTCATCACGTATTTGCGCAATCAGCATCAGGGCAGCTGAATCCTTGCCCAGATAGACCTTGTCGCGACCATCGGCAAACACCAGTTCTTCCAGGCCGACCTTGCGTCCCTCGCCCTTTTCCACGCCGACGATCAGGCTCAAATCCAGACCCAGTTGCCCAAACACCTCGCGGGCCATCGCCACCTGGCCTTTGCCACCGTCCACCAGCACGAGATCGGGCATGCGTCCGGTGCCTGCGGGCATTTGCCCTGTCCCTGTTTGGGCAGCCTCGCGCTGCGCTTCGGCCACCTTGCTGTAGCGCCGTGTCAGCACCTGACGCATGGCAGCGTAATCGTCACCCGGCGTGATGCCTTCTATGTTGTAGCGACGGTACTCCGCGTTTTGCATCTTGTGATGGTGAAACACCACACAGGAAGCCTGGGTGGCCTCACCCGCTGTGTGCGAGATGTCGAAACACTCGATGCGCAATTGCTCCAGATCATCAATAGCCAGATCCATCGCGTCCACCAGAGCCCGGGTTCTCGCCTGCTGCGAGCCCTCTTCAGCCAGCAACCGGGCCAGCTGCAAACTGGCATTGGTCTGCGCCATCTCCAGCCAGGTGCGCCGCTGTTCACGCGGTTGATGCACCGCGCTGACCTTGACGCCAGACTGCAGCGACAACGCAGCAATCAGCCGCTTGCTCACGGGTTCACTGGTGATCAGGGAGGGCGGCACCGGAGCCCCCACATAGTGCTGCGCCACAAACGCCTCCAGCACCTGCGCCTCCACCGACACAGCCGGTTTCGACGACTCCACTTCACCCGTGTCATCGCTGTAGATACCTGCTGCATCTTCCACATGGGCCGGAAAATACGGCCGGTCACCCAAATGCCGCCCGCCGCGCACCATGGCCAGGTTCACGCAGGCTTTGCCGCCCTGCACCTTCACGGCCAGAATGTCCACATCCCGGTCCGCCACGTTGTCTACCGACTGCTGGTGCAGCACATTGGACAGCGCGGAAACCTGGTTACGCAGCTCCGCCGCCTGCTCAAATTCCAGCTTGTCGGCGTGCGCCATCATGCGTATTTCCAGCGACGCCATCACCTCCTGCGAATCGCCCCGCAGAAATTTTTCGGCATGGGCCACGTCCAGCGCGTAGTCTTCAGCCGAGATATGGCCCACACACGGTGCCGAGCAGCGTTTGATCTGGTACAGCAGGCAGGGCCGCGTGCGGTTGTTGAACACCGGGTCCTCGCAGGTACGCAGGTGAAACACTTTTTGCAGCAGCAAAATGGCTTCCTTCACCGCCCAGGCACTGGGGTACGGGCCAAAGTAACGGTGCTTCTTTTCCACCGACCCCCGGTAATACGACACCCGGGGAAAACCGGACATGGTGAGCTTCAGGTACGGGTAACTCTTGTCGTCCCGAAACAGGATGTTGTACTTCGGGTTCAGCGTCTTGATCAGGTTGTTTTCCAGCAGCAGCGCTTCCGCCTCGGAGCGCACCACCGTGGTCTCCATGCGCACAATCTTGCTCACCATGTGGCCGATACGCGTGCCCCCGTGGTTTTTCTGGAAGTAGCTGGAAACCCGCTTTTTGAGGTTGATGGCCTTGCCCACATAGAGCACCTGCCCCTGGGCGTCGAAATAGCGGTAGACGCCCGGCAACGCGGGCAGCGAGGCTACTTCGTTCAGCAATTGTTCAGGGTGAGCGTCAGACATGCACGATATTGTGAACGCAGCCTGTGCGGCATATGCCCCCAGGCCTTCTAAATGCCGGCCAGCTCCCGCGTCAAGTCTGCGGCAGGTATCTCCCGGCAGCCACTGGCGTTTTGCCCTGACCAGAGATTCGCGAAATCTCCTGAACCCAGACTCAGGGATTTGACGCGCAGCGGTGCGGTTCGCGCAGTCGCCAACGGGAACCCGGGCGCCAGAGGGCTCATCGGCCCCAGCTCGCGCATCATGCGGTTCACAATCCCCCGCGCAGGTCTGCCGGTAAACAGGTTCGTCAATGCGGTGTGATGCGCGGCATCGCTCTTCAACGCCGCCCGGTGCACGGCGCTGGTGGTGGCCTCCGGACACAGCAAATAAGCAGTACCAACCTGCACCCCCGCAGCACCCAGCGCTACGGCAGCAGCCACGCCTTTCGCATCCGCAATGCCACCCGCAGCAATGACGGGTATGTTCACGGCCCGCACCACCTGCGGCAGCAGCGCGAAGGTGCCCATCTGAGTCGTCAAATCATCCGAGAGGAAAATGCCCCGGTGGCCGCCCGCCTCCAGCCCCTGCGCAATGACCGCGTCCACACCGTGGGCCTCCAGCCACACCGCTTCGTCCACCGTGGTGGCGCTGGACAGCACCTTCGCACCCCAGCTCTTCACGCGTGCCAGCAGGTCAGCCGATGGCAGGCCAAAGTGAAAACTCACCACTGCCGGTTTGAACTCAGCCAGCACGTCCGCCGCCTCGGCGGTGAACGGTGCGCGGCCAGCACTGGGGTCGTTGCTGGCCGGATCCAGCCCCAGCTCGCGGAAATACGGTGCCAGCGCTGCCGCCCACTGGGCGTCACGCGCTGCATCGGCCATCGGCGGTGTGTGGCAAAAGAAATTGACGTTGTATGGTTGGGTGGTTTGGGCGTGCAGCAACGTCAGTTCATCGCGCATGGCCTGCACACTCAACATGGCGCAGGGCAACGAACCCAGCGCACCCGCGTTGGACACAGCCACCGCCATCGCACTGCCCTGTGCCCCCGCCATGGGGGCCTGGACGATGGGCAGCTCGATATTCAACAGGGATTGCAGGTTCAAGATCGGGGCTCCAGTAGGGTTTTGAGCATAAGGCTTGCCGGGCACACGGTGCCACCACAACTGTATCGGACTGCCTGAAACCCTTTGCGGGGCATCGGCAGGTGGACAATTGCCCCATGACCACCAACCAGCCCGCCAGCTCGCCACCGCCCCTGCTCTGGGACGTGTTTTGTCGCGTGGTGGACAACTTTGGCGACATTGGCGTCTGCTGGCGCCTGGCGGTCAATCTCGCCGCACGTGGGCAGCAGGTACGGCTATGGGTAGACGAGCCTGCTGCCCTGCACTGGATGGCACCCGGCGCATTGGAAGGACAGTTTTCAGGCATCCGGGTGCTGCACTGGGCGCAGTCCCGGCAGGCTGAAGTCCTGGAACAAGAGCCCCTGGCCGACGTCTGGGTAGAGACTTTTGGCTGTGAAATCGCTCCTGAATTCATAGCTTATTACGCATATTCCATGAGGTCCGGAGGCCAAAATGGCACTCAAAAATGGCCAGTCTGGATCAATCTGGAGTACCTGACGGCTGAAGGCTTTGCCGAGCGCGCACACACGCTGCCTTCACCGATCATGAGCGGTCCCGCTGCCGGCTGCACGAAACATTTCTTCTACCCGGGCTTCACACCCGGCACTGGCGGGCTGTTGCGCGAGGTGGACCTGCTATTCCGCCAGACCGTCTTTAACCGCGACGCATGGCTTTCCGCCTTGGGCATTGGCTG
>JAABRC010000076.1 GCA_011391115.1 Candidatus Egaibacter danicus
CTGGCCCCCTGCGGACGGCTCGACATCGACTCGGTGGGCCTGCTCGTGCTCACGCAAGACGGCCGCATCGCCCGCCAGCTCATTGGCGACAGCAGCGGCATTGAAAAGGAATATTTGGTGCGCGTGCACTACGCCCCCAACGGCCCACACGGCGCCGGCGTGGTCACGCAAAACGTGCAAGCGGTGTTCCCCGCCGCCCAGCTCGCCCGGCTGCGCCACGGCCTCAGCCTAGACGACCATCCCCTAAAGCCCGCCCAAGTGGACTGGATGAACCCCGAGCAACTGCGCTTTGTGCTGGTGGAAGGCAAAAAACGCCAAATCCGCCGCATGTGCGAACAAGTCGGCCTGCATGTGGTCGGCTTGAAGCGCATCCGCATCGGCAACGTGGTGCTGGGGAACCTGCCGGTGGGGCAGTGGCGGTATTTGGGGGCGGGGGAGTCGTTTGCTTGAGTGGGTGAACCCCAAGGAGTCTTTCTTGCGCAACGTAGCCCCTGTATCGCCCGGCGAAATGCTGGACGAAGAATTCCTGAAGCCCCTGGGCCTTACCAAATACCGCCCTTGGTTCCAGCGGAAGGCAGCGTCTGCTGGTGCTGAAATCATTGAGTTTTCAGGCGATAAGGTCAAATTTGCCAATGACTTGGTTCCAACATTGGATCGGACACACTTTGAGGCATTCAAGCCAATTTTTGAGTTCATCAAATCCAAGTGTGTCGAAGTTACTCCCGCATGAGCACCAAACTCCCCATCAATCTCACCGACCTGCTGCGCCAGCGCACCGTCGAGGGGGAGCGCATCGAGTACAAGGCCGGGTGGAATCCCGACCCAATCATCCGCACCGTGTGCGCCTTCGCCAACGACTTTGAAAACCTTGGTGGCGGGTATGTGGTGATCGGGCAGGGCTGCGATGCCAACGGCCAGCCTGTGTTTCCGCCTGTGGGTTTGGTCGACAACCAGCTCGACAAAATTCAACGGGAACTGCTGGCCCACTGCCAGTTGATTCAGCCGCCTTACTTACCGATACAACCAAGCGGCGCGGATGGATGATTTGTCCAAGCCCTTGATGCAGGCTTTTTTGCAGGAGGTGGGCAGCACGCTGGCACAGGATGCGCCTGGGCTGTCGCTGGAGGCCTTGGCGCGGCAGATGAATGTGGCGGGCGGCCCCACCGAATCACCGTGGCCCAAGAACGTGGGCCTGTTGTTTTTCAATGAAACACCGGAGCGGTTCTTTCCCGCTGTGCAGATTGATGTGGTTTGGTTTCCTGAAGGTGCGGGCGGGGATCGTTTTGAGGAAAAGATTTTCAAGGGTCCGCTGGCGCGGATGACGCGCGAGGCACTGGGCTACATCCAGCGCAACTTTTTGCGCGAAACGGTCATCAAGCACCCCGACCGGGCTGAGGCCACTCGGGTTTGGAACTTTCCTTACGCCGCCATCGAGGAGGCCTTGGTCAATGCGGTTTATCACCGGTCTTACGAGGAACGCGAACCGATTGAGGTGCGCATCAGCCACGAAGAGCTGATCATCCTGAGCTTCCCTGGCCCTGATCGATCCATTCGGCTGGAAGCCTTTGCGGCTGGGCGTGCGGTCAGCCGCCGCTACCGCAACAGGCGCATCGGTGAATTTTTGAAGGAACTTGACCTGACGGAAGGCCGCTCGACGGGTATACCGAAAATTCTGAAGCAAATGGCTGCCAACGGCTCGCCCGCGCCGCTGTTTGAATCGGATGAGGATCGGCTTTCGTTCGCGATCCGCTTACCTGTGCATCCTCTGGCCATGGTTGAGACGACGGGTGCTGAGCAAGTCACAGGTGAAGTCACAGGTGAAGTCACAGGTGAAGTCACAGGTGAAGTCACAGGTGAAGTCGATCGGCTGCTGCGTGCTGTGGTGGGCGAGATGTCTCGACAGCAAATCCAGGCAGCACTGGGGCTGAAGAGCGAAGCGCACTTTCGCACGGCCCACCTCAAGCCCGCCTTGCAAGCTGGTATGGTTGAAATGACGCTGCCCGACAAGCCCAACAGTCGCCTACAGCGCTACCGCCTCACCGCGCTGGGGCAGCGCCAGCTGAAGACACCCCGTTTATGACCCACGCTGAACGGCTCCAGAGTTCTCTTCGTGTGCTCGCTTGTCCATCGAACCGAGTGAGCTCCAATTTCTATGACCACCCCCACCCCACCCAAGCCCCCCCGGCGCGCCGTGCTGCGCCACCTGCGCCCGTCTGACCTGCGCAGCGCGGCCCAGCTGGCCTCGCAGGCCACGCAGGGCGTGATCCACATCACCGAGGGCGTGCACCAGTCGGTGCTGCGGCGGCTGGGGTTTTCGGGTGGGGCGGTGCCCGAACAGGCCGGTGGCCTTACCGGGCAGATTTACCGGGGCATTCGCGGCGTGGCGCAGCTGGTGGGCCATGGGCTGGACGGTGCTTTGGCTCTGCTGTTGCCGCTGGTGGACGACCCGGCCACGCACCCCGAGGCCTCGCCCGAGCGCGATGCGGTGCTGGCCGCGCTCAACGGCGTGTTGGGTGACCGGCTACAGCACTTTGGCAACCCGCTGGCCCAGGCCATGGAGCTGCGCCAGGGCGGGCGTGTGCTGCCGCTGGTGCCCGAACAACTGCGGGCGCAACTGACCCCACCCAGCACCCACCTGGTGCTGTTGATTCACGGCCTGTGCATGAACGACACGCAATGGCGGCGCAGCGGACACGACCACGGCGCATTTTTGGCGCAGGCGCTGGGCTGCACCCCGGTTTACCTGCGCTACAACAGCGGCTTGCACACGTCCACCAACGGCCAAGAACTGGCCTTGCAACTGGAGCAGCTGGCGGCGGCCTGGCCGGTGCCGCTGCAGCGCATCACCCTTGTGGGCCACAGCATGGGTGGGCTGGTGGCGCGCTCGGCGGTGCAGGTGGCGCGCGCAGCCAGCCTGCGCTGGCCCGCGCTGCTGCGCGAGCTGGTATTTTTGGGCACACCGCACCACGGTGCCCCGCTGGAGCGTGCCGGCCACGGCGTGGACTTGCTGCTGGCTTCGTCGCCCCACACGCTGCCGTTTGCCCAGCTGGGCAAGCTGCGCAGCGCCGGCATTACCGACCTGCGCCACGGCCATGTGCTGGACGCCGACTGGCACGGCCGCGACCGCTTCGAATCGCCCCAAGACCACCGCACCCCGCTGCCCTTGCCCGAGGGCGTGGCCTGCTTTACCGTGGCCGCCACGCTGGCACCCCAGCGCGGTCTGCTGGCCGACCGGCTCTTGGGCGACGGCCTGGTACCACTCAGCAGCGCCCTGGGCCAGCACGACGAACCGGCGCGCCGCCTGGTGTTTGCCAAGAGCAGCCAGCATGTGGCTTACCGCACCGGCCACCTGGATCTGCTTTCAAGCCCGACGGTGGCTGCGCAGCTGGTGCACTGGTTGCGTTGATCACAGTTGCTCATTTCAAAATGCGCCCTACACGCACGCCATGGGGGCTTTATGCTGGCTACGGGGTACTGTGATGAGGAAACAGCAGCCGTTGAACAGTCGACTGCAGTCCGTGGGCCAGCGGCCCGACAATCTCAGTCCATACGCCCACGGGCGATTGCACTATCTGGAGCTTATGCATGCAGATTGAATCCATCGAAATCAAAAACTACCGGCTCTTTCGCCACGCCAAGCTGTCGCACATTGCCCGGCTGTGTGTGTTGGTGGGAGCTAACGGCACGGGCAAGTCCACGCTGTTTGATGTGTTCTTGTTCCTCATGGACGCACTGGGGCTTTGCGGCCGAACCCATTGCGCTGACCTTGCAGTTTCGGCTGGAGATTACGGGCAAAGAGCGGCTGGTGACTTACCAGCTGCGGCTGGAGCCTGACATATGTTTTGCACCTATGATGAATTGCCGTTCGTGTCGCGACTTCATCTCAGGCCTTATGCGGCC
The DNA here is from genome assembly GCA_011391115.1 of Candidatus Egaibacter danicus. The sequence goes on from JAABRC010000076.1 coordinate 3,901, forward strand.
GCTTAGGCTATAGCGCAAACAGTCAATCCGCCTTGCTGGTTTTTTACTCGACTTACTATGCTTTCTGTGTTGTTTGTTATTGGCTTCGCATGCCTTTTTGGACTTCTGTTTGCGTTGGAATCACAAAGTGGTTCTTCGCAATCGAGGCTAAGACCTGCGGGACTCATCTCGTGGCTGCTTGCTGGAAACTGGCCGGCCAAGGTTGGCGCAAGCCTGCTTATTCTCGGCGTTGGCGCGCTGATGCGCTATGCACTGCTGAACATTGATGTGCCGCCGGAGATCAAGCTGGGAAGTGGCTTTGTTGCCGCTGCGGCACTGGGCGCAGGGGCTCTGACCCTGAAGTCCCTTCCCGCGCGACGTGCTATTTATCTGGCGCTCAGCGGAACGGCGTTTGCCGTTGCCTACCTCACGGCTTACGCTGCGTACGACTTTTTTGGTTATCTCAATGAGGTCAACGCGTTGGCGCTGATGGTGCTGGTGTCTTTGGCGACGGGGTGGTTCGCGGTGTCCGCACGCGCCATGTCTGTGGCCGTTCTGGCCATGGCAGGCGCGTACCTCGCACCCAAATTTGCCATCAACATCCCGGGGCCGGCCGTGCTTTACGGCTACTACTTGGGTGCCAGCACCATGGTTTTTGCTATGGTGCGGCTGCGCGGCTGGCGACCCTTGATTCACCTGAGCTTTTTATTCACACTGGCCGGTAGCTTCTTCCTTGGATGGACCCATCAGCTCTACAGGACGGAGCATTACGTCATCATGCAACCAATGCTGTTGGCCCTGGTGGCGCTGCATCTCGCAATGCCTTTGGCAGAGCACCGCAGCACGTCTTCGAGCTGGCTAGCCCGTTTTGACTTGGGCTATTTCATCTTGCTGCCGGTGGTAGCCTCGGGTCTGACGTTGAAGATAGCTCCTCAGGTTTTCCGCGAGGGAGCCATGGGGCTGGGCTTGCTGGCGCTGCTTTGGGCCGCAGCCGCAGTGTTGCTGGTTTTTCTCAAGAGAAAGCCGGAGGCGACCAAGCACGCATTCGTGGCCGCACTGCTGGTGATGGTCGCGGGCGCTTTGACCGCCACAGATGTTCCATGGCTGATGCTCGGCCTGGTACTGTTCGTCATGGGCCTTGCTGTTGCCCCACGACTGGGCTGGCCATTGCGTGCGCAGGAGTTTCTTTGCGGCGCTGCAATGCTGGTTGGTGTCTTGCATGTGGTGGCTTCAGTTTTCCAGTCGGTCACAGGTCAGCCGTTTGGCAATGAAGTTTTTGCGCAGCGCGCGTTGGCCAGTGCATTGATGGGGCTGGGCGCATGGTTAGCGATCCGGTCGGGGGTGGCTTCAGGGCGCATGCTGGGCGTCATGGCGGCGGCCTGGGGTGGTCTTACGGTGGCGGCAGAGCTTTTGCGTCTGGAAGTGGACTTCCTGCCACAGTTGGTCTATGCCGCCTTGTTGGCCATTGCACTGGTGTCATCGTTTTCGCAGCGCATCTTGCACACGGCGCCGATCTGGTGCGCGCTGTTTCTGCTGGCTGTTACGGGAGTAGGGTTCTTTGTCGCCAACGATACGGCTTTCGAGATTGCCGTGGTGTTTGCTGCTGCTACCCCGCTGGTTTTCCTCTGGATCGGATCAAACGCCGAAGCTGGGCAAGATAATTCGGAAAGCATGGACGAGGATTTGGCTTTTTCGGCGCCATTGGGCTTGCTGCCGCTGGCATGGGCCCCCTGGGTGTTTGCCTTGTCCCCGCATTTTCTGACGACTGGCAACTGGCCAGCGATGTCGTTGTTGATGGCCAGCGCTTTCGCTGTGGTGCTCGCTGCCAAGGCGTGGCGCCCGTCGGGCTCCGTCTGGTACAGCCAGATATGGCCGGCGCACTTTGGCGTGGTTGGTGCAGCCCTTCTTTTTGCTGTCCTGTTCCATATCGAACGCGGTATGTGGCCGGTTGTGTTTGAAGTGCTGGCGCTGGTTTACATGGCGACATTTGCTGGACTTCTCAAGAATTCGCCCTGGGTTGCGCTGGCACGGCTGGTGGTGATTGTTGCCGCGTTCCTGGTCGTTCAGGCCATGCTGCTGCGCGCGTTCGGACCGGACCGCATCATGAGTGTGGCAGATATATTGGAAATGAAACTGCCCGTAGCCGTCTCATTGTTGTGGGCCAGCTTCGGCGCGCTCCTCGCGTGGTGGGGCTCACACATCAAATCGCGCGGTCAGTGGGGTGCCGGCGTTGCGCTGTTGGCGCTGACAGCATTCAAGCTGGTGTTCAGGGATTTTGGCGCTCTCGACCAGCTGGGTAACATCCTGGCGCTGATCGGCTCGGGGGTGTTGTTTCTGGTGGTTGCATGGTTTGCCCCTGTTCCTGCTGCGTCTGCGCAATCGCAACCGGAAGCTCGGCGGAAAGCTAACCCCGAAACGACTGACAGCGAAGCCCCGTCTCGGCCTTCCGACAAAGACTATGCGCACACACAACCGAGCCCGCTGAAGACCGGACCCGTGGTCGGGAATCGGTTTGACAACGCTTCGGTGATCACGGCCGCTTCTGCTTTTGGCGTTCCGGCCAATCCCGCCTCTGTGCTGACAGGGGCGTCCGGTGCGCAACGCACCGTTAGCCGGCCTGTGCCTAGACCCAAGGCGGTTGCACCGGAGGGCGGATTTAACTGGTTGCTGGTATTGTTGATTGGATTGCCTTTGTGTATGGCCATCCTCGGCCAGCAATGGCTGACTCACCGCCATAGTGATACGTCAGATCCTTCCGCCGTCGAGGCTGCTAGGGAGAAAGTGGCGCCGAAATACCTCAGTCCGCCAGTCATGGTTGCGGATTCTGGCCCGCTGCCTGCTGTCAACCCGGGCAAGGTGACCGATGCCTGCACGGCGTTTTTAGCTCAGTTGCCGGCAGACTACATCCTCTACGCCGGTGGCGCATACAGCGGAAGCAAGCTGAACTTCCAGATCGACCAATCCGGCCAGCAGGCCACGCGCTTCGACGTCTTCGTGAATGAACCTGGCAAGAATGTGGTGCTGGCACTTGGCGCTTACGAGCCGTCGGTGTGGAATGTTCGCTGGTCGCCTGAAACTGTTGTGGCGGGTGTTTTTGTGTCGGGCTATCACCGGCAAGCCCTGGCAGGCCTGGGCAGCGAAGTACCGGTTCTCAACGCAAGCTACGACAACCCGTCGGGCTGCGGGTATTTCTACCTTGATCGAAATGATGTGGCCAAAGCCGACGCCATTGTGAGGAAGGTGTTTGGCCGGTCCGCACATACCTATTTCGTCGCTACGGGCGGTCAGGTCACATTTGGCGATCAGGCTGCTTCCTACACCCAAAGCGCGCGGCCAACCGTGGAAAGCCTCCGCGACCCGAATACGCCGCTGGCCGGGCAGGCCGGCATTGAGCAATTGCTTCGCGAGGGCAAACTGCGCATCGCGACGCATCGCGACGTTTCTGAGTGGCAGGCCGCAGTCAGCAGGTCTCAAAACCTGCCCCAATTGAATGTGATCGGTGCGGGTTCGCAGAGATCTATTGGGGACATATCGGCCGGCAATACGTATGTCGTCATCAAGCCCATGCGTTATCCTGCGGGGCTGTATGGTGCGCACTCAGTCACCTTTCTCGTGGAGGCGGGTGTGTCCAAGCCTGAGGGCAACCCGGGGCATTCGCGGGTGTATGACATGAATCAGTTTCGATAGCCAACGCATGTGGCCTACCGCACCGGCCACCTGGATCTGCTTTCAAGCCCGACGGTGGCTGCGCAGCTGGTGGACTGGCTGCGCCCGGCGCCCGCCCCCGGGCCTTGAAAATCCCCGCGCCGTCCCTACCTCACGCATTGCGTGATCGCTCCCGCCGGAGCGCGCCTCTGTTTTTTTAAACCCCACAAGATCCATGAGCAAACAAACCCTGTCCTTCCAGGCCGAAGTGTCGCAACTGCTGCACCTCGTCACCCATTCGCTGTATTCCAACCCCGACATTTTTTTGCGCGAGCTGGTGTCCAACGCGTCGGACGCCTGCGACAAGCTGCGTTTTGAAGGCCTGAACAACGCCGCGCTGTTTGAAGACGCGCCCAATCTGGACGTGCGCGTGGCCTTTGACAAAGACGCCAAGACTCTCACCATCACCGACAACGGCATCGGCATGAGCTTGGCCGAGGCGGTGGAGCACTTGGGCACCATTGCCAAGAGCGGCACCAAAGACTTC
>JAABRC010000077.1 GCA_011391115.1 Candidatus Egaibacter danicus
ATCGACCGGCTTTCCAGCGCACTGCTGGACTATGGCGATAGCCATGCGGCGTTCACGGTGTCCACCCAGGCCGGGTCTTCGGCCTGGGGCACTCATCAGCAGTTGTCTGCATTGGGGTCCAGCGGCTGGCTGCGTTTTGATTTCCCCTACGCCCATGCGCGACCTACGGCCTGCAGCATTGAGGTGGGTGATGCCTCTACCGTGGGCTCATTCCCCAGCGCAACCTACGCGTTTGAGCCGGTTAACCAATACACCTTGCAGGTGGAGCGGTTCTCCAGACTGCTGCTGGGCGAATCGGTACCGAGCTGGCCGATTGAAGACGCGCTCAACACCTTGCGCACCATTGAGGCCCTGTTTGAGTCGGCGCGCAGTGGCTGCTGGCAAACCCTGCCTGTGTAAGTAGAGAGAAGTCATCCATGAACATAGCGCTTGAACCCCGTATCGACTGCCATGTGCACGTGCTTGACCCTGCCCGTTTCCCTTACACGCCCGATGCCTGGTACAAGCCCCTGCCCATGGAGACCGGCACCCCGGCACAACTGGGTCGGGTGCTGGATGCCCATGGGGTGAGCCACGCCCTCATCGTGGGCCCCAACTCGGGTTATGGCCTGGATAACCGTTGCCTGCTCGACACCATCGCGCAGGGCAAGGGCCGTTACAAGGGCGTCGCGGTGGTTCGCAACGATGCGAGCCATGGCGAGTTGCAAGACCTGCAAGCCGCAGGCATTGTGGGCGTGGCATTCAATGTGGCCCTGCTGGGGGTGGCTTATTACCGCGACATCGGCCCGTTGCTTGAGCGCCTGCGCCAGCTGGGCCTCTGGGCGCAGGTTCAGGTCGAGAAAGACCAGCTGACCGATATGGCCCCCATGCTGCAGGACAGTGGCGCACGCCTGCTGTTTGACCACTGTGGTCGCCCGGACCCCCGGGCGGGCGTGGGGCAGGCCGGCTTTGCCACGTTGCTGGGGCTGGCCCAGACGGGGCGGGCTTGCGTCAAGCTCTCCAGCCTGACCAAATGCTCAAACTTGCCTTACCCGTATCCCGATGCCTGGCCCTACGTGCAGGCCTTGCTGGAGGCCTACACGCCGCAAGCGCTGGTTTGGGCATCTGATTGGCCCTTTTTGCGTGCCCCGGACCGCATTGACTATGGGCCCCTGCAGAGCCTGTTTGAGCAACTGGTGCCGGATGCTGTGGCGCGCCGGGCTATTCTGTGGGATACCCCAAAACGCCTGTTTGGGTTTTAGGCTCGCCGACGGGCCGCATAATCCCGGCGTATGGACAAACTCAAAGCCATTGAATCCTTTGTTTCCGTGGCCACGCGGGGCAGCCTGACTGCGGCTGCCAATGCCGAAGGTGTGGCGCCCGCCATCATGGGGCGGCGGCTCGATGCGCTGGAAGAGCGCCTGGGCGTCAAATTGCTGGTTCGCACAACGCGACGCATCACCCTGACCCATGAAGGCAGTGCCTTTCTGGAGGATTGCCAGCGTCTGTTGATCGATTTTGCCAACGCGGAGGCCAGTGTTTCAGCTGGCGGGGTGAAAGCCAGTGGTCACTTGCGTATCACCGCGCCTGCAGGTTTTGGTCGCCGGCACGTGGCGCCACTCGTTCCCAAATTCCGCGAGTTGCACCCCGAAGTCACCATTTCACTCAATCTGAGTGACCGGGTGATCGACATTGCCGGGGAGGCTTATGACTGCGCAGTGCGGGTGGGCGACTTGCCTGACTCATCTCTGGTGAGTGTCCGTCTGGCCGACAACCGGCGCCTGTGTGTGGCCACACCCAAATACCTGCAGCAGCATGGCACGCCCCAGCACCCGAGTGAACTGGCCAAATTTGATTGCCTGACACTGTCCAGCGATGCATCCCAGACGCGGGGATGGGCATTCCAGCTTCCGTCCGGGGCCGAAAAGGTGGCCGATTCCAGCGGTGGCAAGACAAGCCCCGAAGTCATCCACCTCAAACCAGGCGGCCCGCTGGATTGCTCCGATGGCCAGGTCTTGCATGACTGGTGTCTGGCAGGGTATGGCATTGCCTGGCGCAGTACCTGGGAAGTGGAGGCCGAAATTGCCTCGGGTCAGCTGGCAGTGGTACTGGAAGAGTTTGCCGCTCCACCCAATGGCATTTACGCCGTGTTTCCGCAGCGCAAGCACCTGCCGCTGCGCGTGCGGTTGTGGATTGATTTTCTCAAGCACAACTTCAGTCAACCCGGTTTCTGGAAGCGTGTCGGATAGCAACAGGGCGACCCGTAAAATCAGCACATGCTCTCAGTTAAACAAGATTTACTCGGCTGCCTGGCGGCCGAGCTGGAAAAGTTGTTACCCGGTGCGGGTGAAAAAGCGGCTTTCGAGTCGCCCAAAGTTGCTGCACACGGTGATTTAGCCTCCACAGCGGCCATGCAACTGGCCAAAACATTGAAGAAAAATCCGCGTCAGGCCGCAGAGGAGCTGCGTGAGGCGCTATTGAATTCAGAGCATTTCCAGCGTTGGGTGGAGGCGGTGGATATTGCCGGCCCTGGCTTCATCAATATCCGGCTCAAGCCAGAGGCCAAGCAGCAGATCGTGCGCGAAGTGCTTGGCGCGGGCGCGGGCTTCGGTCAGCAGCCATCGTGTGGCCAGCGCATGCTGGTGGAGTTTGTATCTGCCAACCCCACCGGCCCGCTGCACGTGGGCCATGGCCGGCAGGCCGCTCTGGGTGATGCCATCTGTAACCTGTCGGCCACGCAAGGCTGGGATGTGTACCGCGAGTTCTATTACAACGATGCCGGTGTGCAGATTGCCACGCTGGCCATCAGCACCCAGTTGCGCGCCAAAGGCTTCAAGCCGGGCGACGCCGAGTGGCCCGAGGCGGCCTACAACGGGGACTACATTGCTGACATTGCCGCCGATTTTCTGGCGAAAAAGACGGTCCGCTCAGACGACCGCGAGTTCACGGCATCGGGCGATGTGGACGCGCTGGATGACATCCGCCTGTTCGCCGTGGCCTACCTGCGCCACGAGCAGGACCTGGACCTGAAGGCTTTCGCCGTCCAGTTTGACAACTACTACCTGGAATCCAGCCTGTACCTCAGTGGCAAGGTGGACGCCTGCGTGAAGAAGCTGGTCGATGCCGGCAAAACCTACGAGCATGACGGTGCACTCTGGTTGAGGTCCACCGAATACGGTGACGACAAGGACCGCGTCATGCGCAAGGGCGACGGCTCTTACACATATTTTGTGCCCGACGTGGCGTATCACATCACCAAATGGGAGCGCGGTTTTGCCCGGGTGGTCAACATTCAGGGAACGGATCACCATGGCACGATTGCCCGGGTGCGTGCCGGCCTTCAGGCGGTGAACATGGGTATCCCGCTGGGGTACCCTGACTACGTGCTGCACACCATGATCCGTGTCATGCGCGGTGGCGAAGAGGTAAAAATCTCCAAGCGCTCGGGTTCCTACGTGACTTTGCGGGACCTGATCGAGTGGACCAGCAAGGATGCGGTGCGGTTTTTCCTGCTCAGTCGCAAGCCCGACACGGAATACGTGTTTGATGTGGATCTGGCGCTGGCGCAAAACAACGACAACCCGGTGTATTACGTGCAATATGCCCACGCCCGCATCTGTTCGGTGCTGGCCAGCTGGGGTGGCGATGTGGCGAAGTTGAAAGACGTCGCCCTCACGCCACTGCAAAGCCCGCAGGCGCATGCCTTGATGCTGCAGCTGGCCAAATACCCTGAAATGCTGACGGCCGCTGCGAAAGACTTCGCGCCCCATGATGTAACTTTTTATCTCCGCGATCTCGCGGCGACTTATCACAGTTACTATGATGCCGAGCGGATTTTGGTGGACGATGAAGCGGTGAAGCTGGCGCGCCTGGCGCTGGTCGCCGCGACGGCGCAGGTTTTGAACAATGGCTTGGCCGTGTTGGGCGTGAGCGCCCCGACAAGAATGTAAGGACACTGAAGGTCACTATGGTTTCCATTGCGAAAAAATCGGTCATGAAATATCAGCTGGGCGGAACATTTCTCGGCTTTGTCGTTGGTGTGGTCTTCGGGCTGGCGGCTGCTCTGGCCGTGGCCGTTTATGTCACCAAGGTACCCATCCCCTTTGTTACCAAAATGCAAAGCCGCACGGCGGACCAGGATGCGGCTGAAGCCAAAAAGAACAAGGACTGGGATCCCAATGCGCCCCTGTATGGCAAAACACCGGTGAAGCCAATGGGTACTGCGTCTGCCGCCTCCGGTGGGGCGGTGACGTCCTCCCCCGGTGAACCCGCACCAGCGACCCCCAGGGTTGACGCCAAACCGGCTGCGTCGGCCGATCCACTGGGCGATCTTGCGCGAGCCAGGTCTTCCGGTGGCGCTGTTGAGCCGTTTGCCTATTTCGTCCAGGTCGGTGCTTTCAAGACGGTGGAAGACGCCGAGGCCCAACGGGCCAAGGTATCACTGACCGGTGTGGAGGCCAAGGTGTCGGAGCGGGAGCAGGCAGGGCGTACGGTATTTCGTGTTCGCGCGGGACCTTTTGACCGCAAAGACGACGCCGACAAGACCAAAGACAAACTGGAAGTCGCCGGGTTCGACACGGCCATCGTGCGTGTCCAGCGCTGAAACAGCGGTGATTGAACCATTGAACCGGACTGGGGTCTGACTTTTTTTCAGGAGTATTTTGAGATGAAGCGTCGCGATTTTTCTCTGGCTGTTGGTTCTTCCGTGCTGACGGTTGGCACGGTGATGTTGCCCGTGGTGCAGGCCCAGACCACGACTGCGCCCCAGGTTCTCGGCAAAAAACCCGCCGCGGGCGACGATTTTCTGGTGCTGGACAAACAGGTCGGAGTGGAAGCCCCGCAGGGCAAGGTGGAGGTGGTGGAGTTCTTCTGGTACGAGTGCCCGCACTGCAACTCGTTTGAGCCTGCCCTGGAGGCCTGGATCAGGCGTGCGCCCAAAGAAGTTGCCGTGCGCCGTGTACCGGTATCGTTCAGGGATGACTTTGTTCCGTTGCAGCGTCTTTACTACGCCATTGAAGCCATGGGGCTGGTGGACAAGCTGCATGGCAAGGTGTTCCAGGCCATTCATGTGGAAAGACAGGCGCTCAAAAAGCCGGAGGCCATTGCGGACTGGGTGGCCAAACAGGGCGTGGACAAAGCCAAATTCATGGAGCAGTTCAACTCGTTCTCGGTGGCTGCCAAGGTCAACAAGGCCACCCAACTGCAGAACGCCTATAAAGTCGAAGGGGTGCCTGCTCTGGGCGTGGCTGGCCGGTTTTATACCGACGGAACGCAGGCCAAGAGCATGGAGCGGGCGTTGCAGGTTGTGGATTACCTGATTGCCGAGGTCCGGGCCGGCCGCTGATTTTCAGCAAGTAGGGCGGCTGGTGCGTCACGACGCACGATCGGCCGCTACAATCAAAAGGCAGGATTTCGCTGCAAGAATCATGCCTTTATGAAGCCCTCATTGATCAAAATTTCCCTGCTGCTGGCATGCATCCTGCTGTCGGGCGTGGCGTTTGCCGAAAAGGCGGACCGCGACAAGCCCATGAATATCGAGGCCGACAACCTGCGGCAGGATGACCTGAAGCAAACCAGTGTCTTCTCCGGTCGCGTGGTATTGACCAAGGGCACCATCGTTGTCCGCGGTGGCCAGCTGACCGTGCGCCAGGACCCACAGGGTTACCAATATGCAACCGTGCTGGCCGAGCCCGGCAAGCTCGCCTTTTATCGTCAAAAGCGCGAAGGGGTGGACGAATACATTGAAGGTGAAGGTGAAACCATTGAATACGATGGCCGGGCCGATACCGTGAAATTCATCAAGCGGGCGCAATTGCGTCGCTACATCGGCTCCAGGCTCAACGACGAGATGACCGGCGGCGTCATCTCCTATGACAACACCACCGAAGTGTTCAACATTGATGGTGGGGCTACCACCGGCTCACCGGCTGGCACGGGCGGGCGGGTTCGCGCCATGCTGACCCCCAAGCCCTCAGCCTCGGCGTCGCAGCCCAAGCCAGCGGATGCAGTAACTTTGCCCGCACCGGTTCTGCGTGCCACCCCCGCGCTGGGAGCGGGCGCCAAGTGACCGATAACGCCGACAGTGACAGCGCCGGGGTCATGAGCACCCAGTCGCCGCACGATGCGCCCCCGTCCGGCATCAGCCGCCTGGAAGCCAGTCATCTGCAGAAGTCTTACGGCAGCCGCAAGGTGGTCAAGGACGTTTCGCTGGCGGTGCGCAAGGGCGAAGTGGTGGGCTTGCTGGGTCCCAATGGCGCGGGCAAGACCACGTCGTTTTACATGATCGTGGGGCTGGTGCGCTCCAGTGCGGGCGATATCCTGATTGACGGCCAGTCCGTAGGCCACATGCCGATTCACCGGCGCGCCCGTCTGGGCCTGAGCTACCTGCCGCAGGAAGCCTCCATTTTCAGAAAACTCAACGTTGAAGACAACGTGCGCGCCGTGCTGGAACTGCAGCGCGACGACAGTGGCAAACCCCTGGGCAAGACCGAAATCGAGAAACGATTGACGGCCCTGTTGCAAGACCTGCGGGTGGACCATCTGCGTGCGTCGCCTGCCATGGCGCTTTCGGGTGGCGAGCGCCGTCGGGTTGAGATTGCGCGGGCTTTGGCCACCCAGCCCCGGTTTATCCTGCTGGACGAACCGTTTGCCGGCATTGACCCGATCGCCGTGATCGAAATCCAGCGCATCATCAGCTTCCTCAAAAGCCGCGGGATTGGCGTGCTCATCACCGATCACAACGTGCGCGAAACCCTGGGCATCTGTGACCACGCCTACATCATCAGCGACGGCAATGTGCTGGCCGAAGGCACGCCCGCCGAGATCGTCGCCAACGCCGAGGTGCGCCGCGTGTACCTGGGCGAACATTTCAGGATGTGATGCCCCCACGCTTGTCACTGCGTGTACTGCGCTGCCCCCCGAGGGGGTTGTACCTTGCTTGGGGCGGCCCTGCGCGGCGGCAACTGCCATGAAACCCGGACTTTCGCTACGCGTTTCTCAACATCTTGCGCTCACGCCGCAATTGCAACAGTCCATCAAGCTGTTGCAGCTCTCCACGCTGGAGCTGAGCCAGGAAGTGGAGCAGATGCTCGACGACAACCCGTTTCTGGAGCTTGCCGCAGACGACGTGCCGCGGGAGGAATTTGGGCTGGCGCAAGCCGACACGCGCGTGCAGGATTCAGACCGCGAGGCGGAAATTGCTCCTAATTCAGTAGCTGATTACGCAGATTCGGCGGGGGCTGGCAGTCAAAATGACAATGAAGTCACGCCGCTCACGGCCGATGAGGAGCCTAGCTGGGAGGGCGATGGCACCCATGACATGGCGCCTGATGACAGCGAGTGGGGTGGCGACGCCAAAGCGCGCAACAACAATCTGGCCGGGGACGACGAACCGGACGCCACCGAGCTGGCCCGCAATCAGGAGTCGCTGCAGGCCCATCTGCATCGCCAGGCACTGAGCCTGCGCCTGGGTGAAGAAGACCGCGCTGCGTTGCGCTTTCTGATCGAGTCGCTCAATGACGATGGTTATCTGGAGGAGCCGCTCGAAACCCTCGCGCGTTCCCTGAACCCTGCCGATGACGGGCAGCTGGAAGAGCTGGTGCACCACTTCACCGTCGCCCGTTCCCTGCTGCAGACGCTCGACCCCATTGGCGTGGGGGCCAGCAATCTGGGCGAGTGTTTGAGCCTGCAGTTGCGCGCCATGCTGGATCAGGTTGAAAAAACCGACCCTGCGCAGCGCTCACTCATCGCGCTGGCCCTGCGCATCTGCCGCCAGCCCATGGAACTGCTGGCCCGGCGTGATGTGCGCCGCCTCGTCCAGCTGTGTGAAGGAACCGACGCCCAGATGCGTGAGGCCATCACGCTGATTGGCCGGCTGGAGCCCAAACCGGGCCGACGTTTTGTCAATGTGGAGCGCAACATCGTGATCCCCGACGTGCTGGTGGTCAAGGTGGGGCGTGGTGCGGCGGCGCGTTTTCGCGTAACGCTGAATGCCGACGTGATGCCTCGCCTGCGCGTGCATGACATTTATGC
>JAABRC010000078.1 GCA_011391115.1 Candidatus Egaibacter danicus
GTCGGCACCATCGATATAAACCGACAGATCACCCACCTCGCTGGCCTCAAATACCGGGATGCCCAGCGCTTTCAACCGCTCGGTACTGGCTTGCGAGCTGGAAACGGCGCCCTTGATCTGGTTTTTCATCGTGCCCAGCGCATCGATGAATTTGTTGACGGTGGAGCCCGTTCCAACCCCCACGACATCACCGGGGACCACGTATTCAAGGGCGGCCTGCCCGACCAGAGTTTTCAATTCGTCTTGTGAAAGCATGTTGGATATAAGGTAAGTGGCTTGCCATCTGGGAAAATCAGGCAACTTCAGGAATTATCCAATGTCTCTTGTGCCTTATGGTCTGGCCCGGCCCTTTTTGTTTGGTCTGGACCCGGAAACAGCCCACGACCTCACGCTGCATGCCCTCGCCCGCTTTCAGGGAACGCCACTGCAATGGGCGTATTGCAACGGCCGGGTCGATGATCCGGTGGAACTCGCCGGGTTGACTTTCCCCAACCGCGTGGGCCTGGCCGCCGGGCTCGACAAGAACGCACGCTGCATCGATGGTCTGGGCGCCATGGGCTTTGGCTTTGTGGAGGTGGGCACCGTGACACCCCGCCCCCAGAGCGGCAACCCCAAGCCCCGCATGTTCCGCCTGCCCAAGGCTGATGCACTCATCAATCGGCTGGGCTTCAACAATGATGGTCTGGAGGCGTTCATTACAAACGTGCAGCGCTCGGCCCTCTACAAGGCGCGCCAAAAAGCACAGTCCCCTGCAACAGGCCCCGCCCCCATGCTGCTGGGCCTGAACATCGGGAAAAACGCCACCACGCCGATTGAGCAGGCCACGCAGGACTACCTGACCTGTCTGGACGGGGTCTACCCTTATGCCGACTACGTGACCGTCAACATCTCCAGCCCAAACACGCAGAATCTGCGATCGCTGCAAAGCGACGACGCGCTGGATGCCCTGCTGGGCGCCGTCACCGGGCGACAGGAAGTGTTGAACCAGCGTTTTGGCCGCCGCGTGCCGATCTTCGTCAAGATCGCGCCAGACCTGACGGAGGAGCAGATTGAGGTGATTGCTGCCACCCTCAAACGTTACGGAACGGATGCTTCTGGCAAACCCAACGACGCCTGGGGCGTCATCGCCACCAACACGACATTGAGCCGCGACGCCGTGAAGGGCCTTCCCCACGCAGAGGAAGCCGGTGGACTCTCGGGCACACCGGTGCTGGCCATGAGCAACCGGGTCATCACGCAACTACGCAACGGCCTGGGCAAAGGCTTTCCGATCATCGGGGTGGGTGGCATCCTGAGCGCGCAGGATGCGGTGAGCAAGATCACGGCCGGTGCGGACGTGGTGCAGATCTACACGGGGCTGATCTACAAGGGACCGGAACTGGTAAAAGAGGCCGCTTTGAGCATCAAAAAAGGCCTCTAGCCATCACCGGATATGCGCAGACAGCTATTAAAACAGGAGCAGCTAGATGGTTGCAAAAACTCGCTGCAACCATTTCTCGCGCCAGGCAACAAACTCAGCCACGGGTAGCGGTTTGCTCATGAAGTAGCCCTGCGCTTCATCACAACCCTGGTTCTTCAGCATGGCCCAGATGGTGGCATTTTCGACGCCTTCAGCCACCACGGTCAGGCCCAGGTTGTGGGCCAGGTCAATCGTGGAGCGCACGATCTTGGCATCGTCTTCGTCTTTTTCCATCGCCATCACGAATGACTTGTCGATTTTGAGCTCGTCCACTGGCAGACGCTTCAGATAAGCCAGCGATGAATAACCGGTGCCAAAGTCGTCAATCGACAACTTGAAGCCACGTTCGGACAACCGGTTTAACGTATGTTCTGCCCGTTGCGGGTCATCCATGATGGCGCTCTCGGTGATTTCCAGGCAAAACGCTTGCGGCGGCACCTGGTGCTTGCGCAAGACCTCGTCCAGCCGCGCTGGAAACTCCTGATCCAGCAAATCGCGCGTGGAAAGGTTGATGGCAATGCGCAGGGCCTGACCATCGCTTTGCAGGCTGCGCCACAACCGGGACGCCTCGTCAAACATCCACAGCGTGAGCTGGCGCACAAACCCCGTCTGCTCGGCAAACGGGATGAACAACATCGGCGGCACCAGACCGCGCTCGGGGTGCTGCCAGCGCACCAGCGCCTCGGCGGCTACCACGCGGGAGTCCGCCAGTGCCAGCTTGGGCTGCAGGAAGAGACGCAGTTCATCGTGCTCAATGGCATGGCGCAACTCGGACAGCAAAGACAGCGTTTGCGTGCTCGACGAATCCAGCGCGGGTTCGTAGAGCCGGGTACCTGTTGTCTGCTGTTTGGCGGCGTACATGGCCACTTCTGCGCGGCTCAACAGGGCATCCGCGTCCTGGGCATCGGCCGGCCAAAACGCAATGCCAATGCCGGCACTGAGGTCCACGGTCTGGTCCTCGAAGGTCAGGGGCTCCTCGAAAGACCGGGTGATCCGCTCGGCCAACGCCAATGCGGCCGCGGCATCGGCCGGATTCAGCAGCACCGTGAATTCATCTCCGCCCAGGCGGGCAATCAGGGTTCCGGGCCCGGTAATCTGGCGGGTCAGACGGTCTGCCACCGCTTTGAGAAGCTGGTCACCATAGGCGTATCCCAGCACATCGTTGACGTGTTTGAAACGGTCCAGGTCAAGCATCAACACCGCCAGCGAGGCGGAGCCACTGACAGGCGAAGCCATATGGTCGTCAATGGCTTGCTGCACGGCTTCGCGAAAACGCGCCCGGTTAGGCAGGCCGGTCAGCCGGTCCCGGTACGCCAGTTGCCGGATTTCGGACTGCTTGGCCGCGATATTGACCCGCATGTGGTCAAAGGCCTTGGCCAGTCCTCCGATCTCGTCGTGGCGTTTCATGTACTTCATGGGGGTGTCGTAGTCACCTCGCCCGAGCCGCTCGGTGGCGCTCACCAGCGAACGCAGAGGTGTGGTCACCCGGCGGGCAGCAATAACGCTGCCAATGCCAAACAGGACGACGCCCATGGCCGTCACCCAGGCCAGCGCAACCTGCCCCTGCCGAAACGGCGCAACGACCTGATCAACTGAGCGCAGCAACAGCGTTCGCACATCACCCGCGCCGGCCGCCAGCCGGACGCTTCGGGCCATCAACAGATCACCGGCCACGACCAGTTCACGGAACTCGGCATCATCCAGCTGCAACGCCTGCAACGCGTCGGGCGGCAGGGTGCTCACCACAACCCGGTCTGGTTCGTTGGCGGTTCTGCTGACAATCGCTACGTGCACGTCGGACAGCCCATGCATTTCCTCGAGCAACGTCTGGTTGACCGGGAACCCCATCAGCACCCAGCCGATAACCAGCGGTGCTTTCATCGGCACCATCACAAACTGATACGGAACATGGCCCACCAGCGCAATCTGGCCGCTCTGGGCGCTGCGTGACATCGCACCCGCCATCTGCTTCAGGACAGGTTCCAGTGCCGCACTATCCTGCCCTTCGCCCACCGCCTGAAGTGCGAACCGGGTATCCAGCAGCGCCGTGAATGTGGCACCGATGCGTGCGCCGTGGTTCTCCAGCGCCGAGCGAATCGTATCAATGTCGCCTGTACTGACGCTGGATCGGAAGCCATAGTCTGCCGCCAGCAGGCTGGCTCCCTGTCCCAGCTTCTGGGCGTTCTGGTCCAGCAGACGCCGCCAGACCCGCTCACCCACTATCAATTCCTGCGCAATCTGTCGTCGTGCGTTCCGGTCAATGCTCAGCTGAACCACGCTGAACACGGCAGCCTGCACCAGCAACAGCAGGCCCAGAGACAGCGCTGCGATGCGCGATGACAAACCAAACTGTTGAAAACGCCTGCTCCAGGTCATGGCGAAGCACCTGGCACACGAACGGACACGCTGGCATCCGCGGCGGTCAACGTCAACACCTGATCCAGTGCGGGCGCGCCCGCCGGAATGGATGCGTGCCAGACACGCAGGCGATAACTGCCCGCTGGCACATTGGCCAAAGAGACTTTGCCCGTTGCATTGGTACGCCCGTAGTAGGGCGTCTCAACCACCACGACCCAGGCTGCCATGTTGTCGTGAATATTGCAGCCCAGCACCGCGATGCCCGTACGGTCAAAAACAACCGGATTTGCATCGGTGCCGGCATAAAGCTTCAACTCGAAGTTCTTGGTCGGCGAAAATGAATAGACATGGTGGCGCACGGTATCGCGGTTCGGAAAATGAACAGCCGTCCCCACTGGGACCACCGAAACCAACGGGTCAAACTGCTTGGCCACCTGCGCGATTTCCAACCTGGGCAAGGGTTTGGATGCATCGCGTGCTGCGGGAGATTCCAGAAACACGACGGCGTCCGGCAGCGGTTTGCCGCCGCCATCCACTACCTGCACCTGCACGGTAGCGGCCATGGCCCCGCCCAGCGTCAGCATCCAGGCACTCGCGAAAAGGTGTTTGATCATGAAGCGTTGGTCCTGCAGGCATTCATGTCAGGCCATGGAGCGAGCTGACGACAAAGACGAAGATCCGCTGAGCAGGCTGGTCACATGGTCGCCAATGGCGAGGGAGCTGGTCAGGCCCGGTGACTCAATACCAAACAGATTGACCAGACCAGCCAGACCATGATCAGCCGGCCCCTGAATGAGGAAATCCTGCGCAGCCTCGTGCGGGCCCGCCGTCTTGGGTCGTATGCCGGCGTACCCGGCGAGCAGGGCACCTTCGGGCAGAGCAGGCCAGTACTTGCGCACCTCGCCATAAAACACATCACCCCTTGCGGGGTCAACCACCAGATCGTCGGGCGAATCCACCCACTGCACATCCGGGCCAAATTTGGCCTGTCCACCCAGATCCACCGTCAAATGCACACCCAGTCCGGCCGCTTCAGGCACCGGGTAGATCAAGCGTGAGAATGGTGCGCGCCCGGCCAGCGTGAAGTAGTTTCCCTTGGCATAGTAGCTGGGCGGAACAAACCGTTTGTCCAGCCCATCAATGCACTGCGCAATGCTTTGGGCATGCAAGCCAGCGGCATTGATGAAGGTGTTGACCCGCAACTCCGTGCCATCATTTGCTATTATTTCAATAGCTGATGGCGCATATCTGGCATGGGCCAGACCCGAATTTAATGCCACAATGCCACCGGCGTTTTCCAGATCACCCTGCAGGGCCAGCATCAAGGCATGACTATCCACGATGCCGGTACCGGGGGAATGAAGGGCTGCCACGCATTCCAGCGCAGGCTCCAGGGCGCGGGCTTCATCGCGGCTGAGCAGTACCAGATCGGTAACGCCGTTGGCCGCGGCCTTGTCCTTGATGGACTGCAACTGCGCCACCTGGGCTTGCGATGTTGCAACAATCAGCTTCCCGCACCGGCGATGTGGCACGCCACGCGCCACACAGTAGTCGTACAACATTTGCCGGCCCCGCAGACACAAGCGTGCCTTGAGCGAACCGTGCGGATAGTAGATGCCGGCATGAATAACCTCGCTGTTGCGCGAGCTGGTGCCGGTTCCGATGGCGCCGGCGGTTTCAAGCACCAGAACCTCGCGCCCTTGCAGGGCCAGCGCCCGGGCGACAGCCAGGCCGACCACACCGGCGCCTATGACGACACAATCAACGCAATCCATATTTTTTCCAATCGGCGGGAATTACTTGTAGACACCACCGCACAAGACGGCATCGTCCATCGTTTCGCAGTACATGCTTTTGGGTTCAATCTTCTTGTTGGTCGGATTGGTGAACTTGTAGTCCTGCCAGAAAGTGCCTTTGCTCCTGGCCAGTTGGACACGCTCGCGGACAAACTCCTTGCCATCAATGTCCTTGAGGTCGATCAGATTCTTGCCGATCATCTTGTCATTGGCGCCGTGGGCGTGAACCGTGCCGTCAAGTCCATAGACCACCAGGTACAGGTCGCGATCGACAAATTGCCCCGATTTGTTGCTGATTTCGGCGTAGCCTTTGAGCTTGCCGTTGGCCTTGACAAAAGAGATGCCTTTTTTAACCAGGGCGGTGGCTTCAGCGGCAGTCGCATGCGTCTGCGCGTGCACACCGAGCATCGGCAAAACCGCCAGCGCAGCGGTGGTTGTCAGGCGGCCCAACAGGTTTGATCGTTTCATGACGACTCCAGAAAGATAAGGGCACCCAATGAACGCCACGACGATTGATAGATGGGCCACCAAGGCACGTGGGGGCTCAAAAAGAGTATCGCTGAAGAGATTTTTTATCAAAAGCCGGAAAAAGTCCGGCAATGCAGGTCAAAAACAAAACAAGGACTTGCGATTTCTCGTAAGTCCTTGTTTTATAACCAATATATTGGTGGGCAGTGCAAGTTTCGAACTTGCGACCCCTGCAGTGTGAATGCAGTGCTCTACCCCTGAGCTAACCGCCCTGAATCTGTTTCAGGAAAGCCTTGGATTATGCCACAGCTCAGACGGCCACCCGCCAGACGGTCTTGCCGCCGCTGGCCTTGTCCAGCTGGGTCAGCACGTCGTCATGGGCGGCCACTTCGCTCTCATTGGCAACCAGCACAGTCAGGTCAAACCGGCTGAGATCCACGCGGCTGGCAGCACCCACCGTCTGTTCCTGGCTTCCCGCGTCCATCAGCAGGGCATCCTGCCCCCGGGTCATGTTGATGTACACATCAGCCAGCAACTCGGCGTCCAGCAAGGCGCCATGCAGCGTGCGGCCGGAATTGTCCACACCAAGGCGGTCACACAAAGCGTCCAGTCCGTTGCGCTTGCCGGGGTACATCTCCTTGGCCATCACCAGCGTATCGGTCACGCTGGCTACAAATTGCCTGAAGTTGTCACGCCCCAACAGCGACAGCTCCTTGTTCAGAAACCCGACGTCAAAGGCGGCGTTGTGAATGATGATTTCTGCGCCGCTCAAATAGGCCAGCAATTCGTCAGCCACAGCGTCGAATTTGGGTTTGTCGCGCAGAAACTCGGTGGTGATGCCATGCACCTTCAGCGCCTCTTCATGGCTGTCGCGCCCCGGGTTCAGGTAGAAGTGAAGGTTATTGCCGGTGAGCTTGCGGTTGACCAGTTCAACACAGCCGATCTCGATGATGCGGTCGCCCTGATCAGGGTAGAGGCCGGTGGTTTCAGTATCGAGGAAGATCTGGCGCATGGCGGTCAATGATTCTCTTTGGCGTGGTTGATGGAGTATTTGGGGATTTCCACCGTCACATTCTGCTGCGCCAGAATGGCCTGGCAGCTCAGGCGCGAATTCGGCTCCAGACCCCAGGCCCGGTCCAGCAGGTCTTCTTCATTCTCATCCAGTTCGTTCAGCGATGCAAAACCTTCGCGCACGATCACGTGGCAGGTGGTGCAGGCGCAGCTCATGTCACAGGCGTGCTCGATGTTGATGTGGTTATCAAGCAGGGCTTCACAGATGGAGGTGCCCGCCGGCGCCGTGACTTCAGCACCTTGCGGGCAGTATTCAGGGTGCGGAAGGATCTTGATGATGGGCATGTTGGTGTTTCTGTCTGAAAAAGCTCAGACGGTTGCTATGTTTTTTCCGGCCAGCGCTTGCTGGATACCCTTGTTCATCCGCATCGCTGCAAAGCCTTCGGTGCCATTGGCCAGTGCTTTGGTGGCGGCTTCGACCACAGCAGCGTCGTCACTGGCACGTGCGTCGGTGAGGGCCAGGATCAGCGCCTCAATCCCCTTGCGCTCTGGCGGAGAAAGCAAGTCGCCATCGGCGTCCAGTGCACTGCGGGTTGCCAGCACCATGCGGTCAGCGTCCACCCGCGCTTCCACCAGCGCGCGGGCACGCATGTCGTCCTGAGCCGTGGCAAAACTTTCCTGCAGCATTCTGGCGATCTGCTCATCGCCCAGGCCATAAGATGGTTTGACGTCGATTCGGGCTTCCACACCACTCACCTGCTCCTTGGCCGTGACACTGAGCAGGCCATCAGCATCCACGGTGAAAGTGACACGAATACGCGCAGCGCCAGCCGCCATCGGTGGGATGCCGCGCAGCTCAAACCGGGCCAGGCTACGGCAATCGACCACCAGGTC
>JAABRC010000079.1 GCA_011391115.1 Candidatus Egaibacter danicus
CCACTGACGCCACCACTGACGCCACCACTGACGCCACCGCTGACGCCACCGCTGACGCCACCGCTGACACCACCACTGACGCCACCACTGACGCCACCACTGACACCGCCACTGACACCGCCACTGACACCGCCACTCATTGCGCTAAGTCCAGACATAGATCGCCTTCATTTTGTTTGTGAAACGAAACCTAGGATTCTCGAGCCCCCAGTTGCCGGAGCAGCGCCACCACACGCTGACGCGCTCCACTGTTTGCCCCGCCCATGGCCTGGTAGCTGGCAATTGTGAAGTTCGGAGATTCTTGAACCAGCCGCGCCAGGGTCTCCCTGGCGTCTTGCATGCGTCCGCTTTCCCCTTGAGCGAGCAGCAAGGCACGCAAGGTAGGCTGGTGGTGCTTGTTCGCCTTCAGCGAGCGCTTGGCGAATTCAATGCATTTCTCATAGTCCCGATTGATCGAATACGCTGAGGCCAGCATGAGGTCGTAGTAGTACTTCATGGGGTCAACCGGCGACAGGGTGGCCGCTGTTTCGGCCTCCAGTACCGCAGCGCCAGCCGCGCCCCACATCGATGACCAGACACTCTTGTAAAGCCATGCCAGTGATTCGTTGGGATTCAACCGTAGCGACTCGTCAATCTGATGGATCGCCGCTTCGGTGTCGCCAGACAACTGGCATAACGCATGCCCCTGTATCGCCAACGCCAGTGGGCTCAGCGGTTTGACATCCAGCGCGCGCTGGGTTTGCTCGAACGCCAGTTTGGCATCGCGCTCGGGTGAATCACTCATGCCCCGAACCACTCGCATGATGTGCCATTTGGCCAGCCAGGCGCGCGGTACGGCCGAGCGCTGATGGCGTTCGACCAGTGCTTCCAGCGCCTCACGGCTGCGCTGGAAGCCGGCAGTGGTTGAGCGGTGCATCAGAGATACGCCACTGAGCAAGAGTGCACAGCTGTCCAGCCGGGGCAGGGGTTGAATCAGGGCCTGCTGCACTTCGGTGTCCAGCAAGGCGCGGTGCGCCGCACCGGCAATCTGGTTGAGCAATTCACTCTGGGCCTGCAACAGGTCGCCTACGTCGCCTGCGCTGCGCTCGGCCCAGGCTATCTGGTTGTTGCGGGTGTCGGCCAGCTCGGCGGTGATCAGAATCCTGCTGCCACTCACCACGTAGCTGCCGCACAGCACGTAAGAGGCATCCAGGCGGTCCTGAATTTCGGTCATGGCGCTTTCGCGCCCGCGAAATGCGGTGGTGGACAGGCGGGAGATCACGCGCAAGTCCGACGTGCGGGCCAGTTGTGCAATGATGCCTTCGGCAATCAGTTCGCCAATGGCGAAATGCTCGGGCTCATTGCTGCGCGCTTCAAACGGGATGACTGCCACGGTAGGGCGCAACTCCACCGCCACTTCGCTGAGCGAGCGCACAACCGGGGCCGCACCCGCGGGGCCCACGCGGTAAGCGCGCACGGGCTCAGGCACATGCTTGAGGTGACAGTCGCCCAGGTCTTCAATGTCGGCGTCCAGTCCCTCGGTGAGTTCGTCGCGCAGTTCGGCCGAGGTCACCAGCTCACCGGGTCCGGACAGCGTGGTGAGCCGCACCGCCAGGTTGACGTCCTTGCCGTAAATATCGTTGTGATCGGTGACAAACGATGCGATGTGGGCGCCTGCGCGCAAGTGCAGCTGCTCCTCGGGTGCTACGCCCTGGTTGGCCTGGTCGGTAAACAGGTGAGCAGCAAATGCGGTTTTCATGCAGTCTTGCGGGCTGGTAAATTCGATCATCAGACCGTCGCCCAGGCTTTTGACCAGCCGTCCACCGTGACGGGGAAGGAGCTGCTGCTCCACATGCGCCACCAGTTGCTGCCACCGCCGTACGAACCCATCTGCGTTCTCCTCCATGAGCCTGACGGATTCCACGACGTCCAAGACCAGCAGCACTTTGGTGCTTCGAGGCAAAACGGATGCGAAATCAAAAACAGGGGAGGTCATCGTAGGTGGCGGGACAAAAGGGCGCCTCCTCATTTTGTAGGAGGAAACGTAAAAGACCTATTTTGTCCCATCAGGGTTATCACTGAGCGCCGCCGCGACGCATCACCCCCCGATCGGGGATTCGGACACGGGGGGATCAGTCGCTGCTCGCGTACATGCCAGTCTCCTGGGGCTGCAATTCGTCCGCCTCCAGCGCCGGCAAGCCTTGCAGCTGCTGGTACACCGGGCCGAAGTCAGGCGCCGTCATGTCAAACAGCTGCTTGAAGCTGTCAATGACAAAGTAAGTCTGCTGGTAGCTGTCGATCTTGTAGCGGGTGCGCATGGTGCGTTCCAGCCCGAGCGGCAGCCGGTTCGGCTTGGGGCTTTGCACCGCATAGGGCAGTTCGCCAGCCGAACTGAGAATGCCTGCGCCATAGGCCCGCAAACCTTCACGTTGACGGATCAAGCCGAACTCTATCGTGTACCAGTACAGCCGGGAGAGCTGTTCGCAGGCGCCCAGATCATTCGCCTTGAGCCCACCCTGGCCATAGCGCTGCACGTAGTCCGCAAACACCGGGTTGAACAGCAGTGGCACGTGGCCAAACAGATCGTGAAACACGTCAGGCTCCACGATGTAGTCAAACTCCTGCGGCGTGCGGATCCAGTCGGTCACCGGAAATTTGCGGTCGGCCAGCAGCGTGAAGAAGGGCACTTCGGGTATCAGCCCGGGCACGGTAACGATTTCCCAGCCGGTAGCCCGCATCAGGCGCTCGTTGATGTCGTCAAAATGCGGAATACGGTCCACGGAGCCAATGCATTGGCCGAGCGATGGCAGTGCCGCGATGAACTCGCCACACGCCAGGTCGGGCAGCAAGGCCGCCTGGCGAGCGAAGAGGCGACGGTAGGTGTCGTGGTCCTGCGCCGTATAGGCCGCATAGTTTTGCGGGCAGGTGTAGTCGGCCCCGGCGCGGCTGTAGTCGCCCCGCGGATGGCGCTCACTGGCG
This sequence comes from Candidatus Egaibacter danicus, assembly GCA_011391115.1. The sequence goes on from JAABRC010000079.1 coordinate 2,959, forward strand.
CCATAGACGGTGGGTTCAATCGCCATGCCAGCTGTCCGGTGTCATGCTGTCAGCACGCCACGGCGCATCTGGTCGAGTTCCATGGTTTCGAACAGGGCCTTGAAGTTGCCCTCACCAAAGCCGTCATTGCCTTTGCGCTGGATGAACTCAAAGAAGATGGGGCCAAGCTGGTTCTCACTGAAGATCTGCAACAGCAACTCACCGGGCTTGCCGTCCAGCAGGATATTGCGTTGTTGCAAGGCAACTACGTCTTCGCCATGACCGGGGATGCGTCTTTCCAGCAGTTCGTAGTAGGTTTCGCTGGTGTTGAGCAGCTTGACGCCACTCATCTGCAAGGCATCCACCGAGGCAATCAGGTCGGTCGACCCCAGCGCAATGTGCTGGATGCCCTCGCCGTGGTAACGGTCCAGGTACTCCTGAATCTGTCCGGCCTTCTCGTTACCCTCTTCGTTGATGGGAATGCGGATCTTGCCGCAGGGGCTGGTCATGGCCTTGCTCTTGACGCCGGTGGCCTGGCCTTCCAGATCAAAGTAGCGCACCTCACGAAAATTGAACAGGCGCTCGTAGAAATCAGCCCACTCGCCCATACGGCCACGGTGCACATTGTGGGTGAGGTGGTCGATGTAGGTGAGGCCGTGGCCTGCGGGGTTCAGCGCCTCAGCTGCCGGGATGCCGGGCAGTGCTTCGAAGTCCACATCAAAGAAGCCGATGTTGCCAATGTCGCCGTCTTTGGCGCCGTTTTTGCCGCGCCAGCGGTCCACCAGATAGATCAGACTGTCGCCAATGCCCTTGATGGCCGGAATGTTGAGTTCGCCCGGACCGGCTTTGCCAGCGTAACCAAAGGCGCCCAGGTCCAGCGCGCGTTCATAGGCGCTTTTGACGTCCTGTACGCGAAATGCAATGGCGCAAATACTGGGGCCATGCAGGCGGGCGAAACGCTGGGCGAACGAATCCGGCTCGGCGTTGATGAGGAAGTTGATGCCGCCCTGGCGGTACAGCGTGACGTCTTTGTGCCGGTGTTTCGCCACGGGCCGAAAGCCCATGCGCTCGAACAGGGCGCCCATGGCCACAGGGTCCGGGGCGGCGTATTCAATGAACTCAAAGCCATCGGTTCCCATCGGGTTTTCCCACATCGTCTGTCTCCAGTTCGCGGACGCCTGCACCAGGCTGCCGGCGTCATGTTGTAAAGCATGCAACTCTATTGGAATGGGGGGTGTTTATTCCTGCAAATTGATGATTGTGATTTGTGTTTTACGCAATAAACCTGCAAAATTTCTTTCATGGAAGCACTGGACAAGATCGATAAGCAGATACTGCGCACCTTGCAAGCGGATGGGCGCGCCACGTTCGATCACATCGCGGAGGCCGTGAGCCTGTCGCCCAGCGCGGTGCTGCGCCGGGTCAAACGGCTGGAAGAGTCAGGCGTGATTGACCGGTATGTGGCCCTGGTCAAGCCTGAAGCTGTGGGCTTGGGGTTGACGGCATACATCAATGTGCGGCTGGAAAAACACACGGAGAGCCACAAACGCAACCCGATGGACCTGTTTCGAACCAGCGTGCAGACCTGGCCGGAGGTGGTGGAGTGTGCCGCACTCACCGGTGAGATGGATTACCTGCTGAGGGTTCTGGTAAATGATATGAGTGCGTACTCACATTTCGTCATGAACACGCTGCTCAAGCATCCAAGCGTGCAGGACTGTAAAACCAGCTTCATGCTGGATCGGGTCAAAATGACAACCGCCATACCGGTATAGGCCGGTTCCTCTATTTACTGCGTTGGTTTTCGGCATTTCAAGCTTCCAATACTAGGGAAAACCCTTATATTGGAGCCATGGTTGATCCGAAGGACTTATTGAGAGCGTCTCTGGAAGCGGGCAAAGGGTTTCTGCGCCCTCCGTCAGATGCGCACGGGCCAGGGGATTCGCCGCGTCCCGCACCGTTGATGGTGCCCATCCGCTCGCTGGGTGCCAATCACCGTGACCGCATCGCCAGTCACCTGAAACTGCTGGACGAACGCGACCGTTACCTGCGGTTTGGTTTTGCTGCCAGCGACGAACAGATCCAGCGCTACGTTGATGGGCTGGATTTTGAGCGCGACGAGATTTTTGGCATTTACAACCGCAAAATTGAGCTGATTGCCATGGCGCATCTGGCCTTTGCGGCCCAGCCAGGGCATGAGGCCTGCGCCGAGTTCGGCGTTTCAGTGTTGAGTGGCGCCCGGGGCAGAGGCTACGGCGCCCGGTTGTTCGATCGCGCGATGATGCACGCCCGAAACGAGGGTGTGAGCTTGATGTTTGTGCATGTGCTGAGCGAGAACACCGCCATGCTGAAAATCGCCCGCAATGCCGGTGCGACAGTCGAGCGCGATGGTTCTGAATCGCAGGCCTGTCTGCGAATGCCGCCGGCCACACTGGACTCGCGGATGACCGAAATCGTGGAAGAACATCTTGCCCAGACGGACTACCGCCTCAAGTTGCAGGCCAAACAGTTCTGGTCGTTTCTGGCTGATGTTCAGGATATACGTCAAGGCGCCCGGGAAGCTCAGCAAAAACTGCCGATGTAGGCTGATATTGGGGTGGTGTCTGGCAATCCGCTATCCTTATGGCTTCGCAATAACGGCATGCCCTGCCTTTGGCTGTGTCAGATCCACACCCCGCGCGCCATTCCGAGAAGGAAGACAAGCGCACTTTTCTCCAGAAACTGGCCGAGTTTATTCACCCGGGGCCAGACTCTACGGCCGAGCTGATCGAGACGCTGGCCGAGGCTGAAGACAACAACATCATTGGCGCGGAGTCGCGCATCATGCTCGAAGGCGTGATTCGCATGGCCGACATGACGGCCGGCGATGTGATGGTGCCCGCCACCCGGATGGACCTGGTCAACATCAATGCGGGTTTCGATGATCTGCTGCATACCGTCATTGAAACAGCGCACTCGCGCTTTCCTGTTTACGAGAACGAACGGGAGAACATCATTGGCATCCTGATGGCCAAGGATCTGCTCAAGTTGCAGCGCGCGCCCGAGCTCAACATTCGCGCCTTGCTGCGACCGGCGGTGTTCGTGCCCGAGAGCAAAGGCCTGAATGACCTGCTGCGTGATTTCAGGGGCAACCGCAACCATCTGGCTATTGCCATCGACGAGTTTGGCCGCGTGGCCGGTCTGGTCACCATTGAAGATGTGCTGGAACAGATCGTGGGTGAGATCGAAGACGAATTCGATATTGCCGAGGACGAGGGCGACATTTTTGGCCTGGCCGATAAAACCTACCGCGTGAGCGGCGACACGGCCATTGAGCGCGTGAACGACGCCTTTGGCGTGACACTGGTGGGATCGGACCCCGATGACCAGTTCGACACCATCGGTGGCCTGATCGCGCATGAAATGGGCCATGTACCCAAAAAGGGTGAGCGACATACGCTGGCCGGACTGAACTTTGTCGTGCTGCACACCAAGGGTGGCGCCGTGAAGTGGTTCAAGGTGTCACCCGCCGCCGACGTGGCTGCGTAGCGTGCGCGTCGTCGGGGCGGACCGGACGCCTGCCTCTCTATTTGCAAAAATTGCTATTGTTTTAATAGCTGGTTGCGCACACGCAGCAAGCGTTGCATGGCCTTTCCCCTTTGGTTTGAGCGCTGGCATGCCCGTGTGGTGGCTGCAGTTGCTGGCGCTGGGGATTTTGGCCTGGACGCTGGATCAGGCCACGGGTTGGCGCCAGGCCGCCTTGCTGGGCTGGGTGTTTGCCGTCTCATGGTTAACCGGTACCTTCTGGTGGCTGTTTATCTCCATGCACACCTATGCCGGGCTGGCTGCTGTATTGGCCGCGTTGGCGGTCGCGGGGCTCGCCGCGGTGCTGGCGCTGTATTACGCCGCTATTTGTGGTGCTTTTGTTGCTCTGGCCCCCGTCAACAGGGCGTGGAAAGCTATCATTTTTGCAGCACTCTGGTTGCTGGCCGAAATGGCGCGAGGTATCTGGCTGACCGGTTTTGGCTGGGGCGCGTCCGGTTATGCGCACGTGGACGGTTTGCTGGCGGGTTATGCGCCGTGGATCGGTGCCTATGGGCTGTGCGCCTTGAGTGCGTGGCTGGCCATGACCATTCCCCAGGCGTTTGCGTGCGGGCCATGGCAGCGGGTGGTCGCGCTGCTGGTCCTTACGTTGCCGTCTGTGGCGCAGATGGATGGCGCTGGCTTTTCCAGCGGTGCCGGGCGCCTGTCGGTCACCCTGTTGCAGGGCAATATTCCGCAAGACGAGAAGTTCCAGCCTGGAACGGGCGTAGTGGAGTCGTTGCGGTGGTATGGCGCCCAGTTGCAGCGGGCGCAGACCCAACTGGTAGTGGCTCCGGAGACCGCCATTCCCCTTCTGCCGCAACAGTTGCCGCCAGGGTATTGGGCTGGTCTGGAGGACGCCTTCAAGGCGCGCAACGGGGCCCCGGCGGCGCTCATTGGCATTCCTCTTGGCAGTTTCCAGGAGGGCTACACCAACTCGGTCATCGGCATGCAGCCTGGCCAGCAGGCCATTTACCGATATGACAAGCATCATCTGGTGCCATTTGGGGAGTTCATTCCGCCCCTGTTCAAGTGGTTCACCGAGATGATGAACATCCCGTTGGGGGACTTCAACCGGGGCTTGGTCGGGCAGCCTTCGTTTGAAGTGGCCGGGCAGCGACTGGCGCCACACGTCTGTTACGAAGACTTGTTTGGCGAGGAACTCGGCGCCCGGTTCATCGACCCGGCCAAAGCGCCAACCATTTTTGTCAATGTCAGCAATATTGGCTGGTTTGGCAATACGGTGGCGATTGACCAGCATCTGCAGATCTCGCGCATGCGCGCACTGGAGTTTGAGCGTCCCTTTGTGCGTGCGACCAATACCGGAGCGACGGTCATCATCGACCATCGTGGTGTGGTTACCCACTCTTTGCCACGCCACACCAAGGGTGTGCTGACCGGCGAGGTAGAAGGCCGCACCGGCGCCACGCCGTTCGCCTGGTGGGTGTCACGATTGGGGCTTTGGCCGTTCTGGCTGATGGGGT
>JAABRC010000008.1 GCA_011391115.1 Candidatus Egaibacter danicus
CGTTGGCATTGGCACGGCAAGGCGCCTGCGAAGGTCGTTCCGCCACTGCCGCATCGCCAACAGCTATTGTTCAGCGACTCAAAAATCCAGCATCGCAGGAGCGGCGGTACTGAGCAGTCTATTGGCACTGAGCCAGTGAGCGGTTTACCGGGTCAGTACCAGATTGTCCCGATGCAGCATCTCGGGACCTGCCGAGTAACCCAGCAGTTTTTCGTATTCGCTGGAGGGCTTGCGGCAAATCAGGCGAGCTTCGCTGCTGGAGTAGTTGGCCAGCCCCCGCGCGATCTCAGCGCCCGAAACATCGCGCACGGCAATCACATCACCCCTGGAGAAATCGCCCTCTACGCCCGTCATGCCAATCGGCAACAGGCTTTTGCCCTCATCGCGCAACTTGGCTGCCGCGCCCACGTCAACCACCACAGCGCCGCGCATTTGCAGATGATCGGCAATCCACTGTTTGCGAGCCTGGTTTTTTTGAGTCTGGGCCACCAGCAAGGTGCCAATAGCTTCACCGCCAGACAGGCGTAGCAGCGCATCAGGTTCCCGCCCCCAGGCGATAACAGTGGAGGCACCTGAACCTGCAGCCCGCTTGGCCGCCAATATTTTGGTGATCATCCCTCCCCGACCTATGCTGGAGCCCGCGCCGCCCGCCATGGCTTCCAGCGCCGAATCGCCCGCCTTGGCCTCGTGCACGAACTGGGCATCAGGGTTGGAGCGGGGGTCGGCGGTATACAGACCCTTTTGATCCGTCAGGATGACGAGTACATCAGCCTCAACCAGGTTGGCTACCAGTGCGCCCAGCGTATCGTTGTCACCGAACTTGATTTCATCGTTGACCACCGTGTCGTTTTCGTTGATCACCGGCACCACACCCAGCTTGAGCAGCGTCAGCAGGGTTGAGCGCGCGTTGAGGTAACGCTCCCGGTCGGCCAGATCGGCATGGGTAAGCAGCACCTGCGCACTGCCCAATCCATTTTCGCGCAGCTTGGTTTCATACATCTGCGCCAGACCCATTTGCCCCACTGCTGCTGCAGCCTGCAACTCACTGATATCGTGTGGACGCGTCGCCCAGCCCAGGCGCTTCATGCCTTCAGCAATCGCGCCGCTGGACACCATGATGACTTCCCGGCCATCGCGCACCAGAACAGCCAGTTGACGGCACCATTCACCAATAGCCTGGGCGTCCAGTCCACGACCTTCATTGGTCACCAAGCTGGAGCCCACCTTGACCACGATCCGCCTTGCATCACGCATTACATTTGCCACTTTTTCATGTCCTTTTTGGCACCTAGCCTCCGTCACTACTGCGTGAGAAGCTATATTTTTTATAGCCAACCAATCATGTCTGTGCGTCTGGCAGAAAACGAAGATCTATATCTTGGGGAGTCTGCTCGGCCACCTGTTGCGCATGAATGTGCTTGTAAACAGCCTTCACCAAGGCTTCGCAGCCTTCGCGATTGAGCGCCGAAATTTCAAACACAGGTCCCTTGAACTTGAATCGTTTGACGAAGTCTTTGACCAAAGCGGGGCGCTCATCTGCAGGCACCATGTCAAGTTTGTTCAATACCAGCCAGCGCGGTTTTTCGTAAAGCGCCTTGTCATACTTTTTTAGTTCGTTAACGATGGCTTTGGCGCCGGCAACGGTATCAACACCTTCATCAAAGGGAGCCATGTCCACAATGTGAAGTAACAGGCGCGTGCGTTGCAAATGACGCAGGAAGAGGTGCCCCAGGCCCGCCCCTTCCGACGCCCCCTCAATGAGACCGGGCAAATCTGCCACTACAAAGCTCTGTTCCGGCCCCACCCGCACCACACCCAGGTTGGGGTGCAGCGTTGTGAAGGGATAGTCCGCAATGCGAGGGCGAGCATTGGAGATGGCCGTAATGAGTGTGGACTTGCCTGCGTTGGGTAGCCCCAGCAAGCCCACGTCGGCCAGCACTTTCAATTCAAGTTTCAGGCTCTTCTTTTCACCTGGCCAACCAGGCGTCTTTTGCCGTGGCGCACGATTGATAGCGCTTTTGAACCGCATATTGCCGAACCCACCATCACCACCCTTTGCAATGGTGATGACCTCGCCAGGCGTCAGCAACTCATACAGCACTTCGCCCGTCTCGGCGTCGGTGATGATGGTGCCTACCGGCATCTTCAGCGTGATGTCATCACCTGCCGCACCGAACATGTCAGAGCCCATGCCATGCTGGCCACGCTTGGCGTCATGCCGACGGGAGAACCGGAAATCGACCAGTGTATTGAGGTTAGGATCGGCAACGGCAAAGACGTGACCACCGCGCCCACCGTCACCCCCATTGGGTCCTCCGAACTCTTTGTACTTTTCATGCCGGAACGAGACGCAGCCGGCTCCACCATCTCCAGCGGAGATGTCAATATAGGCTTCGTCAACGAACTTCATGATTTCCTAGGCTTTATAAACGAAAAACCCCGCGCCAGGCGCAGGGTTTCACACTGGGTTGAGCAGTGAATCAAGCCGAGGTGATACTCACCGTATGCTTATTCAACGAACCTTTCACAGCAAACGACACATGACCATCCACCAGTGCAAACAGGGTGTGGTCCTTGCCAATGCCAACATTGGTACCGGGGTGGAACTTGGTGCCGCGCTGGCGAACGATGATCGCGCCAGCGCTGATCAATTCACCACCGAAAGCCTTCACACCGAGCATTTTGGGCTTCGAATCGCGCCCGTTTCGCGTAGAGCCGCCGCCTTTTTTCTGTGCCATGACTCTTGCTCCTTAAGCGGCAATCGCACCAATCAGCAGTTCAGTGAACTGCTGGCGATGGCCCTGACGTTTCTGGTAATGCTTGCGACGGCGCATCTTGAAGATGCGGACCTTGTCGTGTTTACCGTGAGCCACGACCGTGACACTCACAGTTGCGCCGGACACCAGGGGCGTGCCAATCTTGATGTCAGCGCCGTTCCCGACTGCCAACACCTGATCAAACACAATTTCCTGGCCTACGTCCGCAGCAATCTGTTCTACTTTAATTTTTTCGCCAGCAGCAACCCGATATTGCTTGCCACCGGTTTTTATGACCGCGTACATGTTGACCTCTTCAATTTAGCTCTGGGAACGAATTTTCGCAGAGCCCAAAAGTATAACATGGTTTGGACTCACTAACATATTTTCCGAAGTCTGGGCAACTGGAGCGGGTAAATTGGCCTGGCCGGTTTCTATAATCTTGGTTACTTCACCGGTTTTCACCATTTTGCAGCCCCATCCCCCATCCCCGGAGTCTTCCCTTTCCATCATCGCAGGCGACATGCGGGAAGTGGACCGCGTTATCGCCTTGCGACTGGATTCGGGCGTCCCTCTAGTGGGCGAGGTCTCCCGCTACATCATTTCAGCAGGTGGAAAGCGCCTGCGGCCTGCCTTGTTGTTGCTGGCAAGCGGAGCATTGGGGTTCCAGGGGCCTCAACGTCACAACCTGGCGGCAGTGGTCGAATTCATCCATACGGCCACTTTGTTGCACGATGACGTCGTGGACGATTCGATCATGCGTCGCGGGAACGCAACCGCGAATGAGCGATTTGGCAATCCGGCAAGCGTATTGGTGGGGGATTTCCTCTACTCCCGGGCATTTCAGATGATGGTGGATGCCCAGGACATGCGCATCATGCAGGTATTGGCTGATGCGACCAATGTCATCGCCGAAGGCGAAGTTCTGCAATTGATGAACATGCACAACGCAGCCCTTGATGAAGCCAATTACCTTCAGGTGATCCGCTCCAAAACTGCCAAACTCTTTGAAGCCAGTGCCCGGGTTGGCGCCATTCTTTCGGGGGCAACCGCCAGGCTGGAGGCTGCTTGTGCCGACTACGGTCAGGCTTTGGGGACTGCGTTTCAAATCATCGACGACGTCCTTGATTACGCAGGTGATCACCATGTCATGGGGAAAAGCATCGGTGACGATCTTCGTGAAGGCAAAACCACCCTTCCCCTGATAGCTGCCATGGAACGCGGGGATTCAGCCCAGCGCAACATAGTCCGGCAAGCCATCGAAACCGGAGGCGTGGCCATGCTGGATGACGTCATTCAGGTTGTGAATGCTACCGGCGCTATCGACGTTTCGCGCGAAGCGGCCATGCGGGAGGCTAGGCGCGCCATCAACGCAGCCAGGCAATTGCCTGAGGGGCCGCATACTTACTGTTTGATACAATTAGCAACCCAGCTACTGGGTCGAAACTCCTGAATTTTCAGTGCAGTCAGAACCCGCTTCGGGGTGTAGCTTAGCCTGGTAGAGCGCTACGTTCGGGACGTAGAGGCCGGAGGTTCGAATCCTCTCACCCCGACCATCGCATTTGTTGCCGCGCAACGCGGATAGGGGCTGAAGCCTCGCGCAGCCTATTTTCAATTTACTTCAATCAGCCAATCAGCGATGATTAGCTGAATATAGCTTCTCACAGTACATTTTTGGGTCATGGCCGCCGTCGATACATCCCCTCGTGAATCTCCCTCTACTGCACTCCCCGGCCTCGGTCGGGCGCTGGTGTTGGCTGGCAAACTGGGGCAAAAGTCCGCCGAGGAGATTTACAAAAAGGCTTCCACAGGCAGAACCAGCTTCATTGCTGAGCTGATGGGGTCGGGCGCAGTTTCGGCATCTGACCTTGCCCACACCATGTCTTCGGCTTATGCTGCGCCACTGATCGACTTGGACGCTGTTGATCCAAAGCGCCTGCCTAAAGGGTTGCTGGACGGCCGAATCTGCCAGGACTACCGGGTCATCGTCCTCAACAAACGCAACAACCGCCTGATTGTTGCAACTGCTGACCCGTCAGATCAGGAGGCTGCCGAGCGCATCAAGTTTTCGACCCAACTGGGTCTCGATTGGGTCATTGCCGAATACGACAAGCTACTGAAGCTGGTGGAGGAAAACTCCACCACGGCCACAGAGGCGATGGAAGACATCATTGGCAGCGAATTTGAGTTCGATGCTGCTGCTGCGGATGCCATCGGCGACAACAATCAATCCAATCTGGCAGAAGTTGAAGATGCGCCAGTCGTCAAGTTCTTGCACAAGATGCTCATGGACGCGTTCACCATGCGTGCATCCGACTTGCACTTTGAGCCCTATGAGCACAACTACCGGGTTAGATTTCGTGTTGATGGCGAGTTGCGGGAAATTGCTTCACCGCCAGTAGCCATCAAAGACAAGCTGGCCTCTCGCATCAAAGTCATCTCAAGAATGGACATTTCTGAAAAACGTGTCCCTCAAGATGGCAAGATGAAACTCAAAGTCGGTCCTGATCGGGTCATCGACTTTCGTGTCAGCACGTTGCCTACGCTGTTTGGCGAAAAGATCGTCATCCGTATTCTGGATCCGAGCAGTGCCAAGCTGGGCATTGACGCGCTGGGTTACGAACCGGAAGAAAAAGAACGGCTGATGCATGCCATCGGCCGGCCTTACGGTATGATTTTGGTCACTGGTCCTACAGGCTCGGGCAAAACCGTATCTCTGTATACCTGCCTGAATTTGCTCAATAAGCCTGGTGTCAACATAGCGACCGCCGAAGACCCCGCCGAGATTAACCTTCCCGGGGTGAATCAGGTAAACGTCAATGAAAAGGCAGGCTTGACTTTCGCCGCCGCCCTGAAATCATTTTTGCGGCAAGACCCCGATATCATCATGGTCGGCGAAATTCGTGATCTCGAGACGTCGGATATCGCCATCAAGGCTGCACAAACCGGGCACCTTGTTCTTTCGACACTTCACACGAATGATGCGCCGACAACCCTGACGCGCATGCGCAATATGGGCATCGCGCCTTTCAACATTGCATCCAGTGTCATCCTGATCACGGCCCAGCGCCTGGCCAGACGCCTGTGTGCGAATTGCAAAGCTGTTGCGGATATTCCCAAGAAAGCGATGTTAGACGCGGGTTTTGATAAAAGTGAACTGGACGGCAGTTGGGTTACTTATCGGCCAGTCGGTTGCTCCGCCTGCAATAACGGCTATAAAGGTCGGGTTGGCATCTATCAGGTCATGCCTATCACGGAAGAAATACAAAAGATCATTCTTCGTGATGGCAGTGCAGTTGATATTGCCGAACAAGCTGCTCGTGAGGGAGTGCGCTCTTTGCGCCAGGCGGGTTTGCACAAAGTCAAACTTGGGCTGACTTCCCTTGAGGAAGTACTGGCCGTCACTAACGAATAGAACGAGAAAACCCAAGGGGCACTATGGCTACAACTGCGAAGTCCAAGAACGCAAAAGAATTTGTCTTTGAATGGGAAGGCAAGGACCGTAACGGAAAGCAGGTTCGTGGTGAAACACGGGCATCTGGTGAAAACCAGGTGCAGTCGATGTTGCGTCGGCAGGGCGTCACACCGGTAAAGATCAAACGCCGGCGCATGAGTGCGGGTAGCAGCATCAAACCCAAGGACATGGCCATCTTCACGCGTCAGCTTGCAACCATGATGAAAGCTGGTGTGCCACTTCTCCAGGCTTTTGACATCGTTGGCCGAGGCAACCCCAATCCAAGGGTTACCAAACTACTCAACGATATTCGCACCGACGTTGAAACCGGCACTTCATTGAGCGTCGCTTTTCGAAAGTATCCACTGTACTTTGACAACCTCTATTGCAATCTGGTGGAGGCTGGTGAGGCGGCCGGTATTCTGGACCAGCTTCTGGACAGGCTCGCGGTTTACATGGAGAAAACCGAAGCCATCAAATCAAAGATCAAGTCAGCGCTGATGTATCCAATCTCGGTACTTGTGGTGGCTTTCGTGGTCGTTGCGGTCATTATGATTTTCGTGATTCCGGCCTTCAAGGAAGTATTCAGTTCTTTCGGCGCGGACTTGCCAGCGCCGACCCTGGTTGTGATTGCCATCAGTGAATTTTTTGTAAGCTACTGGTGGCTCATCTTTGGCGGACTGATCGGTGGCTTCTACTTCTTTATGCAGGCCTGGAGACGCAACGAAAAAATGCAGCATTTCATGGACCGGTTGATGCTGAAACTTCCTATTTTCGGCACACTGGTTGAAAAGTCATGTATTGCCCGATGGACACGAACCTTGGCCACGATGTTTGCAGCAGGTGTTCCTCTTGTTGAAGCACTGGACTCCGTGGGCGGTGCCGCTGGCAACTCGGTTTTTACAAAGGCCACCGTGAAGATCCAGCAGGAGGTTTCAACCGGAACCGCCCTGACGGTTGCCATGACCAATGCAAACCTGTTCCCTTCCATGGTATTGCAGATGTGCGCCATTGGTGAAGAATCAGGCTCTATCGACCACATGCTCGGCAAGGCTGCCGACTTCTATGAAGCAGAGGTGGATGATATGGTCGCCGGTATTTCGAGCCTCATGGAGCCCATCATCATCGTTGTTCTGGGCGTGATCATCGGTGGCATCGTTGTTTCCATGTACCTCCCCATCTTCAAGATCGGCCAGGTTGTTTGATGCTGGCTGACTTGTGGGTTGTTGTAGCCTTGGCCGGACTGCTGGGGTTGCTGATCGGGAGTTTCCTGAACGTCCTGATTTATCGATTGCCAAAGATGCTGGAGCGTCAATGGGCTGTGGAATGCGCCGAAATGGTAGGCAAAATACCCGAGCAGACAGAAGTTTTCAATTTGATGCTTCCGCGGTCAAGATGCCAGCAGTGTGGGCATCAAATTCGCTGGTTTGAAAATATTCCCGTCGTGAGTTATCTGTTTTTGCGCGGGAAGTGTTCCGCCTGTGGCACGACCATCAGTTTGCGGTACCCATTGGTAGAACTCAGTTCCGGATTTCTTTTTGCGTTCTGCGGTTGGAAATGGGGAATTACAGCCACCGCCTTGGCATGGTGCGGGTTTTCTGCGGTCCTCTTGGCTCTGGCGCTGATTGATTGGGATACCACCCTGCTCCCCGACGATCTAACACTGCCTTTGCTATGGGCGGGTCTGGTTTTCGCCGCGCTGAAATGGGCTACCGTGCCGCTCAACTCCGCGCTATGGGGCGCTGTCGCCGGATACCTGTCTCTGTGGACTATTTACTGGCTATTCAAGCTTGCCACCGGGAAAGAAGGAATGGGCTACGGAGATTTCAAATTGTTTGCTGCGCTGGGTGCCTGGTTTGGCTGGGAAGCACTCATTCCGATGATTTTGATGGCGTCCGTCATCGGCGCGATTATCGGAATCGGCATGAAATTCACCCGAGGCCTTCGGGAAGGAGGTTATGTACCGTTTGGCCCCTTCCTGGCGCTCTCTGGTCTGGCTTCGTTACTCTTCGGAGCTCAGTCCATTCTGCGTGTTATCGGACTTTGACTGATGGCGCCGACACTGCGGCTAGGCCTGACCGGTGGCATTGGCAGCGGCAAAAGCACAGTCGCAGGCTTCCTTCGTCAGCGTGGTGCAGCAATCATTGACGCAGATGCCATTTCACGCAGTATGACAGCCGCTGGCGGCTTGGCTATTGGGGCCATCGGCCGTGAATTTGGCACCGCTTTCATCACGACCAATGGCGCGCTGGATCGCAACGCGATGCGTCAACTTGCATACACGGATTCTGACGCCCGCAGACGGCTTGAAGACATCATTCATCCACTCGTCGGCCAGGAAGCCTGGCGGCAGGCTGCTGATGCGGTGGAGCGCGACAAGTCCTGCGTAGTTTTTGATATACCGCTGCTGGTTGAGTCAGGCTACTGGCGTCGAAAAGTCGACAGGGTGATAGTAGTTGACTGCACATCCGAAGCTCAGGTCGAGCGTGTCATGTCACGCAGTGAGTTGACACGCGAAGCAGTAGAAAAAATCATCGCATCCCAAACCCGCCGTGAGAACCGGTTGAAGGCTGCCGATTGGGTAATTTATAACGTGGGACTGTCACTTGAGCAGCTGGCTACCGAGGCAGGCCAAATACCCCTTCGCTTCGGGCTATGATTCGTCCACCCGGAAAAAACTAGCGTGATACTGTACGAATATCCCTTTAATGAACGCATACGCACCTACCTGCGTCTGGAGCATTTGTTCCGTCGTCTTGGCGTGCTCGTTTCTCGTGACGAAGCCATTGATCATCACTATGCGCTGACGACGTTGTTCGAAGTCATGGATGTCGGCGCCCGCGCTGATCTGAAGTCTGATGTTCTCAAGGACCTCGACAAACAAAAGCAAATCCTCAATGGTTATCGTGGCAACCCGGCCATTGCCGAGGGCGTTCTGGACGAGGTTGTCGGCAGACTGGATCAGTGTTTTTCTGCTCTCAACAGTGTTCCTGGAAAAGCAGGCCAGTCACTGACGGAAAACGATTGGCTCATGGGTATTCGCAGCCGCGTGGGCATTCCTGGCGGCACGTGCGAATTCGACCTGCCGGCATACTATGCTTGGCAACATGAGAGTTGCGAAAAGCGACGCAGTGACCTGACTCGTTGGGCAGAGAAATTCAGCCCACTGGCCGAATCGGTTCGTCTGCTATTGACTCTGTTGCGCGACTCTGGCGCACCTCAGAAAGTCATCGCCAGTGCAGGCCAGTTCCAGCAGAACCTGCCACAGGGCAGAACCTTTCAACTTTTGCGGCTGACTTTGGACCCTGCGCTGGGCCTCATTCCTGAGATCAGTGGAAATCGTTTGATGGTGTCGATCAGGTTGATGCGCCACGAAGCCGATGATCGCCTTCATTCCACTGGTGAAGATGCGACTTTTGAACTGACTCTGTGTTCCTGATCTTGCGCCTGTTTTTCTGCACCTCATGCGCCTTTTCAAGATGAGTGAGCCTGACAACATCGATCCCGGTGAGACCCGGCGTGTCACCTGCCCCTCATGCGCAGGTAAGAGCGTCTATGCCCCAAGCAACCCCTTTCGCCCCTTCTGCAGCGAACGCTGCAAGAATCTTGACTTTGGGGCGTGGGCCAGCGAGACTTTTCGGGTACCAACGGAAGCGCCACCTGAAGGCCAGATATACGGTGATGCAAAGTTGCAGTAATCCCGCAATCCGTGCATAAATAAAACCTTTAACACCCTATTTAATTGCGCAGGCAGCTACAAAATGTGTAGCGCCTTCAAAATTTTGCTCCAGTGCAAAGCAGGCCAATACCGGCAGGGTACCTGGCAAGACTGGAGCGACTTGAACCGGTAGCTGCTGCCAGGAGAATGACTGCGCCTCGCGCATTTGAAGCTCGCCCTTCCAAGTGAAAAGCTTGCAGAAATTCAGGCGCACCAGCGCGTGTGGATAGTCCACCATTTCGATCTTCCACAAATGGGGAGGGCCAATTTCAATACCTAACTCTTCCAGAAGTTCGCGTTTCAGGGCTTGCTCAATGGTCTCACCCGCTTCCAGTTTGCCACCAGGAAACTCCCAGTAGCCAGCATAGACCTTGCCCTCAGGACGGGATGTCAACAAAAAACTGCCATCCGGCCGGATCAAAATCCCAACCGCCACATCGACGATTTTTCTATCTGCACCACCACTGCGAGGCTGCTCACCATCTGCAACCAGGGGATTGGTATTCATGGGTTTGCGACATGTCTTCCGCTGAAGTCGCGGGCAAACTGATAAGCCACCCGCCCACTGCGCGAGCCACGCTCCAGCGCCCAGACCAGCGCCTCAGGCCGGGCTGTGTGAATAGCTGGTTTTGACACCCCAAAGGAAGTGAGCCACTGCGCCACGATGGTGAGGTATTCATCCTGCGTGAAGGGATAAAAACTTACCCACAAACCAAACCGTTCAGACAGGGAAATTTTTTCCTCCACAACTTCCCCGGGATGCACTTCACCATCTTCCGTGTGGGTGTAACTCAGGTTTTCTTTCATGTACTCTGGCAGCAAGTGGCGACGGTTACTCGTGGCATAAATCAACACATTGGGTGTTGTCGCAGCCACTGAACCATCCAGAATGGATTTGAGAGCCTTGTAACCTGGCTCCCCGTCTTCAAAGCTCAAGTCGTCGCAAAACACAATGAATTTTTCGCTGCGGTCGCAAACCACATCAACGATATCCGGTAAATCGGTCAGATCGGCCTTATCCACCTCAATCAGGCGCAGGCCCTGGCTGGCATATTCATTCAAGCACGCCTTGATCAGCGACGATTTACCCGTCCCTCGCGCACCCGTCAGAAGCACGTTGTTTGCCGTATTTCCCTGCACAAACTGAAGGGTGTTGCGCTGGATTTTTTCCTTCTGAATATCGATTTCCTGGAGGTCATTCAAACGCATCTCACCCACGTGACGCACCGGCTCCAGCGCACCATGACCAGAACTGCGCTTGCGATAACGATATGCCACGGAGGCGGTCCAGTCGGGGCTGGACAAAGGTTGGGGCAGCACGGCCTCAATCCGGTTGATGAGTTGTTCAGCACGCATCAACAAATGTTCAAATTTCTCGTTCATCTGGCTGGAGTCGGTCAAATATCAGGAGCGGTAGTCAGCATTGATCGTCACATAGTCATGGCTGAGATCACATGTCCAAACGGTATCGGTGGCTTGCCCACGACCCAGCCCAATCCGGACCAGGATTTCTGCCTGCTTCATCACACGCTGCCCGTCTTCTTCGCGATAGGCTGGGTTCCGACCACCATTTTTGGCCACGTGCACATCATCCAGAAGCAGATCAATGCGCGACTGGTCAAGGTCATCAATACCCGCATAACCCACGGCGGCGAGAATGCGGCCGAGGTTGGGATCACTGGCATAAAACGCCGTTTTCACCAGCGGCGAGTGGGCAACGGCATAAGCCACCTGTCTGCATTCGTCGGCCGTCTTCCCGCCCTCTACCTGAATGGTGATGAACTTGGTGGCACCTTCTCCGTCACGCACGATGGCCTGGGCAAGTTTACGCGCGACCGAGAGCATGGCAGCCTTCAAGGCACGGCCGTCGGCACTATCCAGTGAATCAATGGAGGGATGCTTTGCCTTGTTGGTCGCGATCACAACAAACGAATCATTGGTCGAGGTATCGCCGTCAACTGTGACACGGTTGAACGAACCGTCGGCCAACTCACGGGCCAATTGCTGCATGATCGATGGTGCCACACTGGCATCAGTCGCCATGAAACCCAGCATGGTCGCCATGTTGGGGCGAATCATACCGGCCCCCTTGCTGATACCGGTAATACTGACCAACACGCCATCGATCATGACCTGCGCGCCAAACGCCTTGGCCACAGTATCCGTCGTCATGATGCCTTCGGCCGCTCGCACCCAATTACCTTCCGCTGCATTCGCCAAGGCCGCATCCAGGCCGGCCTCAATACGATCGTTCGGCAAGGGTTCCATGATCACACCGGTCGAGAAAGGCAGAATGCTTTCAGGGGGCAGCTTCAATTTGCCCGCCAGGGCCGAGCAGGTACTGCGCGCACGAAAAAGCCCCTCTTCGCCTGTGCCAGCATTGGCATTACCGGTATTGATCAACATGGCGCGAATGCCTTGCCCAGCAGACAAATGCTCCCTGCAAATTTGCACGGGCGCAGCACAGAAACGATTTTTTGTGAACACGCCTGCCACAGAGGCACCTTCATCTATCAACACGACCGTCAAATCCTTGCGATTGGCTTTTCGCACACCAGCTTCAGTGACGCCAATCTGAACGCCGGCTATGGGGTAAAGCTCTGACAGGTTGGGAGCAGGCAGGTTAACGGGCATGGGTACTTTCGGTAAGTTAGCGAATTATCCAGAAAATCGCGGTGCCAATAAGCAAACGGGCCATCAGGCCCGTTGCGAAGACTTCCAGGCGGATCAAGCCAGTTTGCCGTGGCACTGCTTGTATTTCTTGCCGCTTCCGCATGGGCAAGGGTCGTTTCGGCCAACCCGTGGCACTGCTGAACCGGTATGACGGTTCTGGCTATCAGCGTCAATGATCGTTTCCACCTCACCAGTCTCTGTGGGGGCGGTATAGGTCACGTTGGCTATATTCTCACCACGTGCTTCCAGTTCTTCAGCGGCTTGCTCAAGCTGTTCCCCTGACTGGATCTTGACGGTAACCAAAACTTTGGTTACATCGTTTTTGACCGAGTCCAGCAACTGCCCGAACAACTCAAACGCTTCGCGTTTGTATTCCTGTTTGGGTTGCTTCTGGGCGTAGCCTCGCAGATGAATGCCCTGGCGCAAATAGTCAAGCGCGCTCAAATGCTCGCGCCAATGGGTATCAATGCTCTGGAGCAGCACCATACGTTCAAACTGTGTGAACTGCCCACCCGCAACCTGTGCTACTTTGGCGTTGAAGGCACCGTCAGCGGCAGCACAGACTTTTTCAACAATTTCTTCGTCCGTGATGGCACTGGCTGTTTGTACGGTTTGCTGAAGTGGCACCTGAATCTGCCACTCATCGGCCAGAACTTTTTCCAGACCAGGCAGATCCCACTGTTCCTCGACGGACTCCACAGGTACATATTGGCGAGCCAGATCGGTGAAACAGCCTTCCCGCAACGAAGCAATCTGGGCGGTAAGGTCCGACGCGTCAAGAATTTCATTGCGTTGCTGATAAATAACCTTGCGTTGATCGTTCGACACATCGTCGTATTCGAGCAGCTGTTTTCGCATGTCGAAGTTGCGGGCTTCTACCTTGCGTTGCGCACTCTCAATGCTGCGCGTCACAATGCCCGCCTCAATGGCTTCGCCGTCCGGCATTTTCAACCGATCCATGATGGCTTTCACCCGGTCACCGGCAAAAATGCGCATCAATGCATCGTCAAGACTCAGATAAAAGCGGGACGAACCAGGATCCCCCTGGCGACCCGAGCGGCCACGCAACTGGTTGTCAATCCGGCGGGACTCATGCCGCTCTGTCGCGATGATGCGCAGACCACCCAAGGTCTTGACCTGTTCATGGTCCTTGGTCCATTGCTCCCTGACCTGTTCAATCTGGCGCTGCCGGGTTATATCGTCCAATGAATCATCAGCTTCAATGGCTTCAATCGTCTTGGATATATTGCCGCCTAAAACAATGTCGGTTCCGCGACCTGCCATATTGGTCGCAATGGTGATCATTTTGGGACGCCCTGCCTGCGCCACGATGTCTGCTTCACGCGCGTGCTGCTTGGCATTCAACACTTGATGTGGCAGGTTTTCCTTTTCGAGCAACTGCGCGATGATTTCGGAGTTCTCGATTGAAGTAGTACCTACCAGAACCGGTTGTCCCCGCTCGTAACAATCGCGAATGTCCTTGATGGCTGCTTCGTACTTTTCACGAGTAGTCTTATAGACACGATCCAGCTGATCATCACGCCGGCTCGGGCGATTGGGTGGCATTACCACGGTCTCGAGACCGTAAATTTCCTGAAATTCGTAGGCCTCCGTATCAGCCGTTCCCGTCATGCCAGCCAGCTTTCCGTACAGGCGGAAGTAATTCTGGAAGGTAATGGAAGCCATTGTCTGGTTCTCAGGCTGTATCGCCACGCCTTCCTTGGCCTCCACAGCTTGATGCAAGCCATCACTCCAGCGTCGCCCTGACATCAAGCGGCCGGTAAATTCGTCAACAATGACAATCTCGCCCTGTTGCACCACATAGTGCTGGTCACGGTGATACAGATGGTTTGCCCGCAACGCCGCATTCAGATGATGCATGAGCGTGATGTTGGCAGGGTCGTACAAAGTAGCCCCTTCCGGTATCAACCCCATGCTGGAGAGAATGCGCTCTGCGCTCTCATGACCCTGCTCTGTCAGAAAAATCTGATGGCTCTTTTCGTCAAGCGTGAAATCACCGGGCTTGATGACCCCTTCACCTGTACGGGGGTCAGCTTCACCAATTTGCTTGAACAGCTGAGGTACAACCTTGTTGATGGCCAGATACAAGTCCGTGTGGTCCTCCGCCTGACCACTGATGATGAGTGGCGTGCGCGCCTCATCAATCAGGATGGAATCCACTTCGTCCACAATGGCGTAGTTCAGCCCACGCTGAACCCGGTCCGCCGCTTCGTAGACCATGTTGTCCCGAAGGTAGTCAAAGCCGTACTCATTGTTGGTCCCGTATGTAATGTCTGCTTGATAGGCTGCCTGTTTTTCGTCGCGCGGCATTTGTGGCAGATTAATCCCTACCGTCAAACCCAGGAAGTTGTACAGCTTGCCCATCCACTGTGCGTCACGGTTGGCCAGATAGTCATTGACAGTTACGACGTGAACGCCCTTGCCCGTGAGTGCATTCAGGTACACCGGCAGGGTGGCCGTCAGCGTCTTGCCCTCTCCAGTTCCCATTTCGGAAATTTTACCGTTGTGCAGCGACATGCCACCCAGCAGCTGGACATCGAAATGGCGCATCTTCATGACACGCTTGGAACCTTCGCGGACCACGGCAAAAGCTTCCGGCAGGAGCGAGTCCAGTGGCTCCCCATTGCCGACGCGTTCCTTGAATTTCAGCGTCTTTCCACGCAATTCATCATCCGACAGCTTTTCGAGCTCAACCTCCATCGCGTTGATGCGTGTGACGCCCGCTTTGTATTGTTTGAGCAGGCGATCATTACGACTGCCGAAGATTTTTGTCAGAATATTGATGGCCATGAATGCAAGACCATCCTGCCACCCACTGGGGTGTCCGGACGGTGCAATCCTTTTTCAGTCAAGAGGGATATGAGGCTGCCAAAGCGCAACACAACCGCATTTTGCGGAATATGCAGCGCCCGTTCAGCCGAACTGGCGATTTTACCTTTGCCCGAGAAGGCGCTGCTCGGGCAGGCCCGCCAGACCGGCGGGCGTCGGTGGCGGAATGCCATGCGACGGCGTCCGGGCCGCAGCAATTTGGGTTGCGGGAACCGAACTACCTGCATTCAAGAATTTCTGGGGGTCCTGAGGCACACCTTCCACCCACACCTCAAAATGCAGATGAGGCCCAGTGGAGCGTCCCGTTGTTCCCACCTCGGCAATCTTTTGACCACGCTTGACCAAATCGCCTCTTTTAACAAGGACTTTGGATGCATGGGCATATCGCGTGATCAATTCATTGCCGTGGTCAACCTCGACCATGTTGCCATAGGCGGGGTGGTACTCCTGCGTAACAATCACGCCACCAGCCGCTGCAAGAATAGGTGAGCCAGGCTCGGCCTGAAAGTCCAGGCCGGTGTGCAACGCGGAACCGCCCGTGATCGGATCGATACGCCAACCAAAAGCCGAACCCAAAACCCCGGTGGATACCGGCTTCTGGGTTGGCACCATCATGTGCTTGATTTTTTGCTCGAACAGACGAGACTCCATCACGGTCATCAGGTCGACACGCTGCGCTGTCAGTTGTTCAAAATCAGTCAACGTTGTCTGCAATTCTTCCATAGACAGCGGGCGACCTGAAATGAGAGCCCCGCCCCTGCCTGGCTTGGCCTTGATCTCGGCGGGGCTGATGCCTGCAAGGCCGGACACTCGCTCCCCAAGGGATTCAAGCTGCGTCACTTTGGCTTGCATTTCACCCAGCCGTTTTGCTAAAACATCCAGGTTTTCCCGAAGGAACCGATCCCGCTGCTCAACCTCGTCCCGAACAACCAGTTTGACCAGTGAGCCCACAACGGGCCATCCCTCACGAGCCCCTTTGAGAAAAACCCAGTGGTAAAGCCCTGCCGCCACCAACATGAGCGCCAGCGCCATGGCCACGCCTGCCATTGCAAGTCGTGTACCGCTGAGGTGAATGGCACGACTCTTTGCGAGCCACGCATCCGTGATAATCAAGTGCATTCAGGTCTCCTGTTCACTTCAACCTTCATGAATCGCCGTCTTCATCCCGTTACGCTTCAGCAGGCCACACAGGATTCACCGACATTGGCTAGGCTGACCGAATTGACGGCTGACTCTTCGGCACGACTCAGAGCAATCGAAAGTTTTATCCCTATCCCACTCAGATCAGGCATCAAAGCTGGCCCCATCGATGGCTCCACCTGGTGCCTCGTCGTAGCAAATAATGCCATCGCAGCGAAGCTCCGTCAGATGTTGCCAGCCCTTGAGTCACACTTGCGGGTCAAGGGTTGGGACGTTAACTCAATTCGTCTGAAAGTTCAAACGTCAAAAGACCATTGAGGTAACTAGGTGTAACGGGAAAATGGTGCCGATTGTCGGAATCGAACTGACGACCTACCGCTTACAAGGCGGTTGCTCTACCAACTGAGCTAAATCGGCACGGAAATCATTTTACAGGACTGCGCTACTTGACCCGCTTCAGGACAGGGCGCGGACCCGCAGGGGTCCGGGGAGGATCAGGCGGTTTTTCATCTGTCGTCCGTACCGATTCCACCCGGGTCAACTGAACCGCACGCGAACTGGAGTCTGGAGTGCTTCCGTCGATGACAAGAGATGTTACTTCTCCCGGCAGAGGAGAATTCTTTCCCTGCTCTTTCGGCGCCAACACCGGGAAAGCCATTCCCTGCCCGTTTTCACGTGCATAAATTGCGAGGACGTGGCTGACCGGCACCTGTATTTCACGCGCGGTACCTGCGAAACGGGCTTTGAATTCAATGAATTCATTGCCGAGTTTAAGAGAACTGGTCGCGTCAAAGCTGATGTTCAAGACGATCTCGCCGTCTTTCACATATTCATTGGGGACACGCACACTTTCATCCACCCGGACAGCCACGTATGGCGTGAACCCGTTGTCCGTGCACCACTCATACAACGCCCGAATCAGATAAGGACGGGTGGAACTGGAGTCCGTAGCATCAATCATTCAAACCAACTGCTCGCCAGATTACTTGCGCATGACCTTTTCAGACGGCGTCAGTGCCTCGATGTAAGCGGGACGCGAGAAGATGCGTTCCGCATACTTCAGCAACGGCGCAGCATTCTTGCTCAAGTCAATACCATAGTAGTCCAGTCGCCACAACAGCGGGGCAATGGCCACATCCAGCATGGAGAAATTGTCACCCAGCATGTACTTGTTTTTCAGGAAGATGGGAGCCAACTGGGTCAAGCGGTCACGAATATGTGAACGGGCTTTTTCCAGCGTCTTCTCATTGCCTTTGTTGGCGCGGTTTTCCAGTGTCGAAACGTGCACGAACAGTTCTTTTTCAAAGTTGAGCAGAAACAAGCGCACACGGGCGCGATCCACGGGGTCGCCCGGCATGAGCTGGGGATGAGGGAACCGCTCATCAATGTACTCATTAATAATGTTGGACTCATACAGAATCAGGTCGCGCTCCACCAGAACGGGAACCTGACCGTAGGGATTCATCACACTGATGTCTTCTGGCTTGTTGTACAGATCAACATCACGAATCTCGAAATCCATGCCTTTCTCAAACAACACAAAACGGCAGCGATGAGAGAACGGGCAGGTAGTACCTGAATACAACACCATCATGGCGGGGCTCCTAAAAATCAAAAAGAGTGGGCTGCATCATGCAAACCCACTCTGAAAAACTCAAGCCACACCTTGCGGGTGGCGCCTGAGCGGTCTGTGCGCGTGTTACTTGACGTCCTTCCAGAACGCTGCATTCAATCGCCAGGTAATCACGGTGAAGAGACTCAGAAACAGCAAAACCCACACACCGACACGAACGCGGTCATTTTGGGCCGGCTCTCCCATCCATTGCAGGTAGCTAACCAGATCACCAACTGCCTGGTCATACTGTAACGGGGTCATGCTGCCGGGGGTGGCCTGCTCCCAACCCTTGAACACCTGAACTTCGTGCCCGTGCTCTTCCTTGATGTCGTACACCGGCTTACGTGTGCCCTGCAATTCCCAAAGCACGTGGGGCATGCCCACATTAGGGAAGACCAAATTGTTCCATCCTGTTGGCTTTTCAGCATCGGGGTAGAAAGTCCGCATATAGGTGTACAGGTAGTCCGCACCTGAACCGCCAGAGCCGGCCCTTGAGCGCGCAATGACCGTCAGATCAGGCGGGTTGGCTCCGAACCATTCTTTCGCCTGTCTGGGGTCTATGGCAGCCTTCATGGTTTCACCAACTTTCTCCGTAGTGAAAAGCAGGTTGTCCTTGATTTGCTGCTCAGTCAGACCGATGTCTCTCAGGCGATTGAAACGCATGAAGGCAGCTGAATGACAGTTCAGGCAATAGTTGACAAACAGTTTGGCGCCATTCTGAAGAGCGCCCATGTCGTTGGTCTTGTTCGGGGCCTTGTCCCAGGCGAGGCCGCCCTCGCTGGCGTGCACACCCAGCGTCAAGCCAAATGCCAGCATTAAACCGAGAACAATTTTCTTTGAGAATCCCATGGTTTTCATAATCTTTCCCGTTCAATGCGCCGCGAAGATGACACGATCCGGCACCTGTTTGGGCGTTCCAATCCGGCTCCACCAAGGCATCAGAAGAAAAAAGCCAAAGTAGAACAGCGTACCTGCCTGCGACACCCGGCCACCGATGGTTGACGGAGGCAGCATGCCCAAATAACCCAGCACCAGGAAATTCAACACGAAGATTGCATACAGGTACTTGTGCCAACTGGGCCGGTACCGGATGGATTTAACGGGGCTGTTGTCGAGCCAGGGCAGGAAAAAGAGAATCACAACGCCGCCACCCATGGCTACCACGCCCCAGAATTTCGCATCAATAGCCAGCATCATCGCAACCACTACTGCCGCCACAACCAAAATGGCGCCCTTGAATACGCTGGCCATCTTCATCTTGGCCACCGCAAACAAGGCGCCTGCCAAGACGCACGCGATCAACGCATACATCATTTCATCCGTCACGGCACGCAGCATCGAATAAAAGGGCGTGAAATACCAGACTGGCGCAATGTGCAACGGCGTCTTGAACGGATCCGCCGGAATGAAGTTGTTGTATTCCAGGAAGTACCCACCCATCTCCGGTGCAAAGAAGATGATGGCGGTAAACACCATCAGGAATACGCTCACGCCAAAAATATCGTGAACCGTGTAATAAGGATGGAAGGGAATGCCATCCAGCGGATGCCCTTTTCCGTCTTTCGGCGCTTTGGGGCCCTTGATTTCCACGCCATCGGGATTATTGGAACCCACGTCATGCAAAGCCATCAGGTGCGCCACGACAAGGCCCAGCAATACCAGCGGGACGGCGATCACGTGGAAACTGAAGAAGCGGTTCAGCGTCGCATCACCCACGACGAAATCACCGCGGATCAGGAGCGCGAGGTCGGGGCCAATAAAGGGGATC
>JAABRC010000080.1 GCA_011391115.1 Candidatus Egaibacter danicus
TCAGCGGCTTGCTCACCGGGCTGGCTTTGTTGGGGTTTTCGTTTGGCCCGTCGTTCGGGGTTTTGCTGTTGCTGGCCATTCCACTCGGACTGGGCGCGGGCTCGGTGGACGCGGGGTTAAACCATTTCGTGGCGCAGCATTATTCGTCGCGCCACATGAACTGGCTGCACGGCTGCTGGGGCATTGGCGCCACGTTGGGGCCAATCATCATGGGTATGGCGCTGGCCACGGTCGCTGGCTGGGCGCAGGGGTATCGGCACATTGCATTCATCCAGCTGGGGCTGGCGTTTCTGTTTTTGCTTACGCTGACGCTGTGGAACCGCGAGCGCGCCACACCTGACGCAGCGGCACACGATGAGCAACCCCTCACGCTCAAACCGCTGAACCCCAAAGCGCCGTGGCTGGCGGTTTCGCTCTACCTCGTGTACGCCACGATTGAAGTCGGCACCGGGCTGTGGGCAGCCAGCGTGCTGGTGGACGACCGCCATGTGAGCGCTCCGACAGCCGGGTTATGGGTGTCGTGCTTTTACGGCGCCATCATGGCAGGCCGCTTCGGCACCGGCCTGATTGCCGCGCGCATGGGCAACCGCCGGCTGGTGCGTTACGGGCTGGTGATGGCGATGCTGGGCGCCGCGTTGTTCAGCGTGAGTGGCTTGCCCCCGTCGCTGTCATTGGTCGGGCTAATGCTGCTGGGGCTGGGCTGTGCGCCGATCTACCCGTCACTGATGCATGAGACCGCGCGGCGTTTCGATGCCGATACAGCCCGCATCGTGATCGGGCGGCAAGTGGGTTTCGCCTATGTTGGCGGCGCAGCAGGCCCCGCCGCCATGGGTCTGCTGGCTGCAGCAGCCGGCCCGGCGGCGATCATGCCCGTGGTGTTTCTGGCTGTGGTGCTGTTGCTGGTGCTATCGGAAGTCCTGAATTCAATGACGTGATTCTGCGGTAGGTCCAGCCTCTTTCATCTCACGCAGGAGCCAGCCCTTGAAGGCCTGCGCCGCCGGGTTGGCATGGGTACCTTCCGGCGCAATCAGGTAGTAAGCCTCTTTCATGGGCAATGAAAACTCGCACGGGCGCACCAGCTGCCCGGTCTGGATGAGATGACCCGCTACCGTTTCATGTGCCAATGCCACGCCCAGCCCCTGCTGTGCCCAGGCCAGGCTCAACGTCCAGGTGCTCACACGATCAACTGCGGGGCGGGGCCCATTTGCCTGGGCAGGATTGGCGTCCAGCCAGCTGTCCCAGCTCTGCAGGGTGCCGGACAGATCAAACAAACGCTCGCGCATCAGGTCATCCACCGACTGGATGCGTTTGGCCAGCGCGGGCGCGCAGACCGGGAAAATCGTGTCACTCCCCAGCTTGAGCCCCACCCGTCCCTCCCACTTGCTCTGGCCAAAAACAATTCCCACGGCCGCAGCGGCACTCTGTTTTTCCTCAGGCCAGATGGACGTCACCACATTCAAACGCACCCAGGGAAACTCGCGCATGAAGCTGCCTAGACGCGGTGTCAGCCAAAACACGGCGAAAGACAGATTGACGTGCAGTTCCAGCACATGGGGGTCATTTCGCCCCGTCAGCACACTGGTACCTTCCTCCAGCATCGCAAACGCGGCCTGAACGGTCGGCAAATAGGCCCTTCCTTCTTCGGTCAATTCCAGCCCCCGCACGCGGCGCACAAACAGCGGACGACCCAATGCGGTCTCCAGACTCTTGATCTGCTGGCTGACGGCAGATTGCGTCATGCTGAGCTCTGCGGCCGCGGCCGTGAAGCTCAACGAGCGTGCAGACGCTTCGAAAGCGCGGAGCCAGTTCAAGGGAGGAAGGCGGGTCACGGGTTATTCATTAGCAAGGCATTAGTAACACTAATGATACAGCTGCGTTTTCTTCGTTTGTCAGCACATCCGGAAATCAGCAGACTTGGCCGGTTGCTGAATTTCACCCAAAAATCACACCCAATTACCCCACAAAACGCACGAGAAACGGAGCCTCAGCCATGTCAGAAATTCGAATCGTCGAGGGCGCCACACCGCCCCAACTGTTGTTGCATCAGGGCTTAACCGACACGCCACTGCCAGCCCTGTGGCTGCGCGCCCGCAGCACCGACCCCACGCAACGCGACGCCATCACCGGCCAGCGCCTGATGAACCCGCACCTGCTGCCTGATGATCTACAGCTGACCGATGCAAGATGGACAGATCAGCACATGCTGCATCTGGCGTTCAGCGACGGGTTTGCCGGAGCATTTGATGCCACCGAGCTGATGGCGGGAAGCGTGCTGACTGAAGCCTGCCCGGAACCGAAACCGTGGCGTGCCGATCTGACACCGCAGCCGGTTTACCAATGGGCGGATCTGGCTACTGACGCTGTTCTGTACCAGGCACTGCGGGACTTCATCACCCTGGGCTACCTGCTCGTTCACAACACCCCCACGCAAAAAGAATCCATCATGGAAATTGCGCGTCGCTTTGGTTTCGTGCGCAGCACCAACTTTGGCACTTATTTCGAGGTGTACTCCATACCCGATGGAACTGATCTGGCCTATCGGCCTGTGGCGTTGGGGCCGCACACCGACAACCCGTACCGCACGCCGGTGCCGGGCATTCAGCTGCTGCAATGCCTGCAAAACGAAACATCTGGCGGCTTGTCCACACTGGTGGATAGTCTGGCCGTCGCTGCGCAGTTGCGGGCCGAAGACCCGGAAGGTTTTGCACTGTTGAGCCGCGTGCCAGTGCGGTATGAATACCGCGATGCCACCACACAGCTGGTGGCGGTCAAGCCGATGATCGAGCTCGATGGTCGTGGCGAGATGACCGGTGTGCACTACAGCCCGCGCCTGGACGACATTCCGCTGATGTCAGACGCCGACACCCGTCGTTACCATCGCGCACGCAAGCGCTTGGGTACGTTATTTGAAGACCCGCAATATGAATTGCGCTTTCGCCTGCAGCCCGGTGAAATGATGATGTTTGACAACAACCGCGTGCTGCATGGCCGCACTTCGTTTGACCCTTCTGAAGGCCACCGCCAGTTGCAGGGCTGCTATATTGACCGGGATGGCCCGCGCAGCCTGTACCGCGTGCTGCAACGCACCTGCGGCCACGACGCCAGCCAACCCGCCTGAATAACGAAAGCCAAACCCATGAAAACCGTTGCATTCACCCAGATGAAAGATGGCACCCAAGAGGAGTACATCTATTTGCAGGGCCTGGAGCATGAGTACATTCGCGGCCTGCCCGACCGGCTGCTGGTGGCGCTCAAACGGCTGGGCGATTCGATGGAGGGCTACCAGATCAGTCGCCTGACCCACTCGCTGCAAAGCGCCACCCTCGCCGAGGCGGACGGCGCAGATCTGGAGACCATTGTGGCGGCGTTGCTGCACGACGTTGGCGACGACCTGGCCCCGGAGAATCATTCCCAACTGGCAGCCGCCGTGCTGCGCCCTTATGTGCGCGCCGAAGTGACGTGGATCGTCGAGATGCATGGCCTTTTCCAGATGAAGTACTACGCGCACCACTACGGCAAAAACCCAGACGGTTATCTGGCCTACAAAGACCATCCGTGGTTTGAGTCCTGCAACCGTTTTTGTGAGCGCTACGATCAGGCCGCATTTGACCCGGCCTACCCCACCAAGCCGCTGAGTCATTTCGAACCCATGCTGCGTGAGGTGTTCACCCGAACGCCGTTTGATCCGGCCATTTTGAAGGAAAAGGGCTGATTTTGATGCCTAAAATGGCCTCCAGCCCTCGTCCACTATGCGTGAGAAGCTATTAAATAAATAGCATGCCAATATCGGGAAATCTGCGCAGCATTGTCTCCATGGTGGTTGCCGTCGGCCTGTTCTCCATGATGGATGCCGTCATGAAGGCGCTGACCGCCACTTACCCGGCCACGCAGGTCGCCGCGATGCGTGGCCTGTCGGCGATGCCACTGGTTTGCCTGTATGTGCTCTGGCGCGGGGAGGCTCACGCTTTGCTTAAAATCCGCTGGCCCCTGCATTTGTTTCGCGGCATCATTGGCGTGATGATGCTGTCGCTATTTGCGTTCGCCATCAAGGAACTGGCGCTGGCCGAGGCATACACCATCTTTTTCATCGCACCCTTGCTGATCACCGTCCTGTCTATCCCGGTGCTCAAGGAAACCGTCCGGCCTGTGCACTGGATCGCCATTGGTGTCGGCCTGGTTGGCGTGGTGATCGCCATGCGTCCCAATGGAGAGGCATTCTTCTCGCTTGGTGCGCTGGCGGTTCTGGCCGCAGCCGCGTGTTATGCCGTGTCGGCCGTATCGGCCCGGGTATTGAGCCGTACCGATTCCAGTGTGAACCAGGTGTTCTGGACCACCTTGCTGATGGGGGTCGGTGCTGGCACACTGGCGGCACCCGAGTGGATCAGCATTGCCGACACTGACTGGCCGTTGATTGCCGCGCTGGCCGTGACGGGTTTTCTGGGGCTGCTCGCCATTACCGACGCCTTTCGCCACGGGCAGGCGTCTGCCGTGGCACCCTTTGAATACACCGCTCTGGCGTGGGGTGTTGGTCTTGACTGGATACTGTGGCATACCGTCCCCGACCACTACACCCTGATTGGCGGTGGCATCATCATTGCTAGCGGTTTGTATCTGATTCGCAATGAGAGGGTGAAGGATGTCGCCGTTCCGCCATGAATTTGAATGAATACCGTGTGAATACCGCTTTTGACCTGGAGCAGGAAGCCGTTCCCAAATACCAGGCCATTGCATCCGAGTTGGCGCAGACCATTCGCAACGGTCAGCTGGCCGCAGGCGAAAAGCTGCCACCACACCGGGTGCTGGCCCATCGGCTGGGCGTCACCACCGGCACGGTAAGCCGCGCCTACGCCAGTCTGGAGCGGCTAGGGCTTGCTACGGCCCGTGTAGGTGACGGCACCTATGTGCGCAATCTGGATACGGATACAGACGCTGCAACCGCCTCGCCGCAGACAGCCCCCATCGATCTGGCCCATAACGTGGCCATCCCGACGGACGAAGTTCAGGCATTGCGCCGGGCATTCACCCAGCTTGGCCAGAACCCCGAGCGCCTGGCCGAGGTGCTGCGTTACCAGCCCGAGACTGGCGCCAAACGCCACCGTGCAGCGGGCGCACACTGGTTACGCCGTTTTGGCACCCCTGGCGCCGCCAACCGGGTATTGGTGACGCACGGTGCGCAGCATGCGCTGGCCGGCGTGCTGCGCACCATCGCACGGCCGGGCGACACCTTGCTGGCCGAATCACTCAGCTACCCGGGCATGCTGGCGCTGGCACGTTCCCTGCGCCTTCAGGTGATCGGGCTGGAAATGGACGAGGACGGCTTGCTCCCTGATGCGCTGGACCGGGCCGCCCAAACTTTCAACACCAAGCTGCTGTTCTGCGCCCCAACGCTGCACAACCCAACCGCCAGCACCATGTCGATGGCACGCCGGGACGCCATTGCTGCCGTGATCCGGCGCCGGGGCATGTTGTTGATGGAAGATGTGGTTCACGCGGCCATCCTCGATAAGCCGCCGGCGGCCATTTCAACGCTGGTGCCCGGACAGTCTTTCCTGATGGCCAGCATGAGCAAAGTGATGGCGCCAGGCCTGCGAGTCGGCTATCTGGAAGCATCTCCCGAGTGGCTGGACAAGGTGGCCGCCAGCATCCGCACCGACTGCTGGATGGTGGCGCCGCTGATGCCCGAGATTGCCACCCACTGGCTGGAAAGCGGTGAAGCCCAGCGGCTCATTGATTTGCAGCGAGAGCGTGTTGACGAACGTCTGGCGCTCGCCAGGAGCGCGCTGGCTGGCATTGAATTCAGATGGAGCCATCATCACCCGCACTTGTGGCTGCCCTTGCCAGACCCGTGGCGGGTGGGGCCGTTTGCGGCCACCTTGCGTCAGGCAGGCGTGCTGGTTCGCACGGCAGACCAGTTCGCAGCAGGCAGAACACCATCACCGAATGCAGTTCGCATCAGCCTGAATACCGCCAGCTCAGTTGAACAGTTGTCTCGTGGGCTTCAGATCACGGTGTCGGTATTGAACAATCCGCCAGCGACGATCACGGACGCCTAGCTGCAGATGTCAGTCTGGCCACCAACGCCACCCAGCGCTGATGGTATTCATGCAGTCCTGACATGTTCGAAGGCCGCACGGCCTGCAGGAACGACGGTGTTTCGGGCACGCTCGATGCGTGCGACTCCCCGCTCCAGCGGCTGAGCAACCATGCACCACGCGCAGTGCCTTCCAGTTCATCAACACTGGCAAAGCAGGTGTAACCACCCAGCAGTGATTGAAGAACACCCATGCAGAGCTGGTTTCTTGCCAGCGGCCCCTCCACAACCAGCATACGGCTCCCGGTAGCGGGGTCATCGGATGTTTCAGGTCGAAGGCACCGGACCAGCCATGCCGTCATTTGCGCACAATACAGCGCTGCCAGCGCGGAGCGCCCGGCGACCTTGATGGCCTGCAACTCACACAGTTGGCTTTCCCGCAATACGTACCCTTGTTGCGCCATGAAAGGACCACCCTGATGCGCAAAGGCGGGGATGGCAAAGGTTTGCGTTTGCAGTAAATGATGCAGGTCCTGTTCGGTACCCAGATCAGCAGGGGCGCCATCGAGCAAGGCCGAAAATTCCCGCCCGCCCATGAACCGTGCCGTGGGAGTGGGCTGCCCCAGCACACTGACGTTCCCCAGCATATCGCGCCCGGCTTGCAGCGAGTCTATGGGTGCGGCGGGCGCCATCAGCACGGTCCAGGTTCCAGACGAAACAAGGGTCAGGCTTGGCGAACTCAAATAGCGGGCGAGGCAGGCGTTGCTGTCATGCACACCCACGTGCACCTGGCAATCGCGCGGCAAGCCCAGCGCGTCGGCCAGTTGGGGCCTAACACGACCCAGTACCTGCCATGCGGGTCTCAATGGAGCAAACAAGGCCGCCCACCCCTGTGACTCTGCCAGATCAGAAAACCGGCCTTCTTTAACCGACCACAGCTGCGTGTGGCAGCCCAGCGAAGACACCTCGCTGCTGGCCAACCCGCAGAGCCACCAGGCCCAATACTGCGGATAAGGCAACAGGCAACGGGTTTTCGCCCAGGCATCGGGGTGAGTGTGCTGCAGCCAGTACAGCTGTCGTGCCGCGTTCAGTCCGGCGGGCAGATCCGGCGCCAGCGTCGAAGAAAAGTCGTCACGCAGGTGCAGGTAGTCTTTTGCCATTTCAGGTGGCGCGCTGGCAAACCCATCAAACTCATAGTCAATGGGCTCCCACGCCAAACCTTCATCACCCAGCGCCACAAAGGCCGCGCCGTGTGTGCAGGTCATCACGCGCTTGCAGCGATGCGTGACGGATGAGCTGATCAAACCCTGTTGCATCCAGTCCGTCAAACCTGCAATGTCCAGCGCGGGATAGCCTAAAGGAGACTGCACACTGCGGTTGTCACGGCTTCGCCGGTCAACCACCATGCCGTGATCATCCACCCACAGCAGTCTGGCGTGGCTTTTACCGATATCGATGACCAGTGTGAGATCTGGCAGGTTGGCCATGGCTTGATTTAACAGGGAATCACTGCATGTGGAACAGGCAAGGCAGCGGCTCAACCACGGGGGAGCCATCGGCATGGGTTCGCATCAGGTCACCCATGTACGCCCACCAGCGTTGCATCACCGGGTGCTCCGGCAGTCTGTCCATGGTGTGGCTGGCGCTGCGCTTCAGCACGGCAAACAGCACACTGTTCTCTTCGTCGAGATAGATGCTGTAGTCACTGACACCTGAAGTTTTCAACAAAGCCACCAGCTCGAGCCAAATGTTGTCATGCCGCTGCTTGTAGGCGGCCACGTTGCCCGGTTTGAGGAACATGCGAAAGGCGATTTTTTCCACAGGAGACTCTCCAGAATACTACCGTCATGCAAACACCATCAGACTATTCCGCCACCGCCGCCAACGGTCGCGGGGCGTTCTGTGGCAACGCGCTGGCGATAGCCGCT
>JAABRC010000081.1 GCA_011391115.1 Candidatus Egaibacter danicus
GGTGGAGCAGGCGAAACCGGACGATGTGGCGGCGATGTTTTTCACATCGGGCACCACCGGCAACCCCAAGGGCGTGGTGCATACGCATGACACGCTGATCAACCGCGCGCAGGCGGGTGCCGAGTTTGACCGGCTGACCCATGCAGAAGAGGTGCTGGCCTACCTGCCCCCAGCGTGGATTGGTCAGAACATTTTCAGCTACGCCCAGTGGCTGGTGTGCGGCTACGTGGTGAACTGCCCCGAGTCGGCGTCCACCGTGACCATCGACCTCAAGGAAATTGGCCCGACGTATTACTTCGCGCCACCGCGCGTGTTTGAAGGCCTGCTGACCAGCGTGATGATCCGCATGGAAGATGCCGGCACCATCAAGCGCAAGCTGTTCCACTACTTCATGGATCTGGCCAAACGCGTGGGCCCGACCCGCATGGATGGCAAATCCATCGGGTTTGGCAACACGCTGCTGTATGCACTGGGCAACGCGCTCATTTATGGCCCGTTGCGCAATAACCTGGGTATGAGCCGCGTGCGCGTGGCCTACACCGCTGGCGAGGCCATCGGGCCGGACCTGTTCAGTTTTTACCGCTCCATCGGCATCAACCTCAAGCAGTTGTACGGCTCGACCGAAACCGCCGTGTTCGTGTGTCTGCAGCCCGACCACGAAGCCCGTGCCGATACCGTGGGGATTCCCTGCAAGGGCGTCGAAATCAAGGTGGCTGCGGACGGTGAAATTCTGGTCAAGTCGCCAGGTCTGCTGAAAGAGTATTACAAGAACCCGGCTGCCACCGCCGAAGTGCTGGACGCTTCGGGCTGGTACCACACCAGTGACGCCGGTTTCATCGATGCGCATGGACACCTGAAGATCATCGACCGTGTGAAAGACGTTGGCCGCATCAAAGGTGGCGCCAATAACGGCGCGATGTTTGCGCCCAAATACGTTGAAAACAAGCTCAAGTTTTTCCCGCAGATCAAGGAGGTGGTGGCTTATGGCGACCAGCGCGAACAGGTTTGCGTGATGATCAACATCGACTTTGACGCTGTGGGCAACTGGGCCGAGCGGCGCAACCTGCCGTATGCCGGCTACACCGATCTGGCGCAAAAACCCGAGGTGTACCAGCTGATTCAGGAGTGTGTGGAAAAGGTCAATGCGGATCTGTCTGTTGACGAGTTGCTGGCGGGCAGTCAGGTGAGCCGGTTTCTGGTGCTGCACAAGGAGCTGGATGCCGATGATGGCGAGCTCACCCGTACCAACAAGGTTCGCCGGGGCTTCATTGCCGAGAAATACCAGCCGCTCGTCGATGCGCTGTATGGCGGCAAAAAGGAACAGTTCATTGAGACGGTGGTGAAGTTTGAAGACGGGCGCACAGGCAGTGTGAGCGCCACGCTGAAGATATCGGATACCAAAACCTTTGCCCCGGTCAAGGCCGCTGCCTGAAGAAGAATGACACAAGCATCATGAGCAAACAAATCGGCGACGTCATTCTTGACGTGAACAACATCAGCCTGCGATTCGGCGGGGTCAAGGCGCTGACGGATATTTCCTTCAATGTGAAAGAGCATGAAATCCGCGCCATCATCGGCCCCAACGGTGCAGGCAAGAGCTCCATGCTCAATTGCATCAATGGCGTATACACGCCGCAGGATGGCAACATCACCTTTCGCGGCAAGACCTTCAGCCACATGAACCCGCGTGAAGTGGCCGAGATGGGGGTGGCGCGGACGTTTCAGAACCTGGCGCTGTTCAAGGGCATGAGCGTGATTGACAACATCATGACCGGGCGCAATCTGCGCATCAAGAGCAACCTGTTCATGCAGGCCTTGCGCGTCGGGCCAGCCGCCCGCGAAGAAGCGCAACACCGCGAGTTTGTCGAACACATCATCGACTTTCTGGAGATTCAGGCGCACCGCAAGACACCCGTTGGCCAGTTGCCTTACGGCTTGCAAAAGCGGGTGGACTTGGGCCGCGCGCTGGCCATGGAGCCGCAAGTGCTGCTGCTCGACGAGCCCATGGCGGGCATGAACGTCGAGGAAAAGCAGGACATGTGCCGCTTTGTGCTGGACATCAACGACGAATTCGGCACCACTGTTGTGCTGATCGAACACGACATGGGCGTGGTGATGGATATTTCAGATCGCGTGGTGGTGCTGGATTACGGCAAGAAAATTGGCGATGGCACACCGGAAGAAGTCCGCAACAACGAAGACGTGATCAGCGCCTACCTCGGCACTTCACATTAAGGGATAGTCACCATGGCATTCTTTCTGGAAACACTGCTGGGCGGCCTGATGGCCGGCATGCTGTATTCGCTGGTGGCACTGGGCTTTGTGCTGATCTTCAAGGCCTCAGGTGTCTTCAACTTTGCGCAAGGTGCGATGGTGCTGTTTGCCGCACTGGCGATGGCCCGGTTTGCGGAGTGGATTCCCAAGTGGACTGGCATTGAGAGCCCCGTAGTGGCAACTGTGGGCGCTTTCGTGATCGCCGCTGCCGTGATGTTCGTCGTGGCCTGGCTGATCGAATTTCTGGTGCTGCGTCATCTGGTCAATCAGGAAGGCACCACCTTGCTGATGGCCACGCTGGGGATCACCTACTTCATGGAGGGTCTGGGTCAGACGGTTTTTGGCAGCGACATCTACAAGATTGATATCGGCATGCCCAAGGAACCGGTATTCCTGCTGGAGTCGGTTTTCGAGGGTGGCGTGCTGATCAACAAGGAAGACCTGATTGCGGCCGTCATCGCGGCTGCACTGGTAGCGCTGCTTAGCCTGTTTTTCCAGAAAACGTCGACGGGTCGCGCTTTGCGTGCTGTTGCCGACGATCACCAGGCCGCCCAGTCTATCGGCATTCCGCTCAACCGCATCTGGGTCATCGTCTGGTGCGTGGCCGGCATCGTGGCGCTGGTGGCCGGCATGATCTGGGGCTCCAAACTCGGCGTGCAGTTCTCGCTGACCACGGTGGCGCTGCGTGCATTGCCGGTTGTGATTCTGGGCGGTTTGACGTCGGTGCCCGGTGCCATCATCGGCGGCCTGATCATCGGCGTCGGTGAAAAACTGTCGGAAGTGTTCCTTGGTCCCTATGTCGGTGGTGGCATCGAGATCTGGTTTGCTTACGTGCTGGCACTGGCCTTCCTGCTGGTTCGCCCGCAGGGCCTGTTCGGCGAAAAAATCATTGACCGCGTTTGAGGTAATCAGTCATGTTTTACAGAGAAAACGGTCAATTCAAAACGTCCTACGCGGCGGACCAGCAGATATTCCCCATTGCGCAGGACCGGATTGCCATTGCCTTGCTGCTGGCTTTTGCGGTGTTCGCGGTGCCCATGCTGGCCAGCGACTACCTGTTCCGCGCCATTCTCATTCCTTTCCTGATCTTTTCGCTCGCAGCCGTCGGCGTCAATATTCTGGTGGGCTATTGCGGCCAGATCTCGCTGGGCTCGGGCGCCTTCATGGCAGTGGGCGCATACGGCGCCTATAACTTCTTCATTCGTATTCCCGACATGCCACTGATTCCGGCGCTGATATTGGGCGGAGTCTGTTCTACCTTCTTCGGCATCCTGTTCGGTCTGCCCAGTCTGCGTGTCAAGGGCTTGTACCTGGCTGTGGCCACACTGGCGGCCCAATTCTTCAGCGACTGGATGTTCCTGCGCATCAAGTGGTTCACCAATGACTCACCCTCGGGTTCGGTGTCGGTATCCAATCTGCAGGTGTTCGGTTTCGAAATTGAGAGCCCTGTTTCCAAGTATCTGCTGTGCCTGGGTATTCTGATGGTCATTGGCCTGCTCGCCAAAAACCTGGTTCGTGGGGCCATTGGCCGTGAATGGATGGCTATCCGTGACATGGACGTTGCTGCATCGGTGATCGGCATCCGGCCCATGTATGCCAAGCTCAGCGCCTTTGCCGTCAGCTCGTTCATCGTCGGCGTGGCGGGAGCACTCTGGGGTTTCGTTTACCTTGGTGCCTGGGAGCCAGCCGCCTTCTCGGTCGATCAGTCTTTCCGGATGCTGTTCATGGTGATCATTGGCGGCATGGGCTCCATCATGGGCAGCTTCTTTGGTGCGGCTTTCATTGTGGTGCTGCCTATTGCCTTGAACCAGTTGCTGCCTGTTCTGGGTTCGGCCGTAGGACTGGAAATTTCCACGGCCGGCATTTCGCATGCCGAGCTGATGATTTTCGGCGCCCTGATTGTGTGGTTCCTGATCGTGGAGCCGCATGGACTCGCCAAATTGTGGTCTATAGGCAAGCAGAAGATGCGCCTGTGGCCGTTCCCCCATTGATTGAAAAAGGCTTCATTCAAGCAACCCCGGCACAGACCCGTGCCATAACACCAGGAGACGTTATGAAACTACGCAATCTTGCATTGGCCACTTGCCTGGCCGCCGTGGGCATCACGGCATTTGCCCAGGCCAAGGAACAGTTCTTCCCGGGCTTGCCCTATCGCACGGGTCCTTATGCGCCTAACGGTGTGCCATGGGCCAACGGCTATTCCGATTACCTCAAGCTCATCAATGCGCGCGGCGGCATCAACGGCGTGAAGATCATTTACGAAGAGTGCGAGACGGGTTATGACACCGCCCGTGGCGTGGAGTGTTATGAGCGCCTGAAGGGCAAGAACGGTGGTGCCACGGTGTTCCAGCCGCTGTCTACCGGCATTACCTTCGCGCTGACCGAAAAAGCCCCTGGCGACAAGATTCCGCTGATCACTGCAGGTTATGGCCGCAGCGAAAGCCAGGATGGCACCGTCTTCAAGTGGAACTTCCCGCTGGCTGGCACGTACTGGTTGGCAGCTGACGCGCTAATTCAGCACGTCGGTAAAAAAGAAGGTGGTCTTGACAAGCTGAAGGGCAAGAAAATCGCGCTGGTCTACCACGACAGCCCCTATGGCAAGGAGCCGATTCCCCTGTTGCAAGAGCGTGCAGCCATGCACGGATTCAACCTGCAACTGCTGCCCGTGACAGCACCAGGCGTGGAGCAAAAAGCCACCTGGCTGCAAGTTCGCCAGGCCAAGCCTGACTACGTGCTGCTGTGGGGCTGGGGTGTGATGAATTCCACCGCCCTGAAAGAAGCGCAAGCCACGGGTTATCCACGCGACAAGATGTATGGCGTGTGGTGGTCGGGTGCCGAGCCAGATGTCAAAGACGTCGGCGAAGGTGCCAAGGGGTACAACGCGGTGACCATGCAGCACGGCGCGGAACCCAATTCCAAAGTGGTTCAGGACATCCTGAAGGAAGTCCATGCCAAGGGTCAGGGCACGGGTCCAAAAGAAGAAGTGGGCCAGGTGCTTTACATGCGCGGCGCCATGAGCGCGATGCTGGCGGTTGAAGGTGTTCGCCGTGCACAGGAGCGTTATGGCAAGGGCAAATGGGTTACGGGTGAACAGGCCCGCTGGGGCTATGAGAACCTTGCGCTCGACCAGAAGAAGCTTGATGCATTGGGTTTCGCCGGCGTGATGCGCCCCATCAGCACCTCCTGTGCGGACCACATGGGTTCCAACTGGGCCCGCGTGCACACATGGGATGGCAAGAAGTGGGACTTCAGCTCCGACTGGCTTCAGGCTGACGAGCAGATCCTGAAGCCGTTGGTGAAGAACACGGCAGCCAAATACGCCGCGGACAAGAAATTGACGCCGCGTACACCGGCTGATTGCCAGTCTTGATGTGAACTGATCGATTTGGCGGCTCAATTCGAGCCGCCAATCGGCAAGGCAGTGCGTTGTTTGAAGCCGCGCAGCCTTGCCGATTGGTCAAAAGGTAAACCCATGGAACCCAAAAACATCGTTCTCAACGTCAACGGCATCGAGGTTATCTATAACCACGTGATCCTCGTGCTCAAGGGCGTCTCGCTGCAGGTGCCGCAGGGTAGTATCGTGGCCATTCTGGGCGGCAACGGCGCAGGCAAAACCACCACGCTTCGCGCTGTGTCCAATCTGCTCAAGGGCGAGCGCGGCGAAGTCACCAAGGGCAGCATCGAGCTGCGCGGCGAGCGCATTGAAAACCTGTCGCCGGCGGATCTGGTGCAGCGCGGCGTGGTGCAGGTCATGGAAGGGCGGCACTGCTTTGCCCACCTCACCATTGAAGAAAACCTGATGACGGGCTCCTACACCCGTAAAGACAAGGCCGAGATTGCACGCAACCTGGAGAAGGTCTACAACTACTTTCCCCGCCTCAAAACACGCCGCACCAGCCAGGCCGCCTACACCTCGGGTGGCGAGCAACAGATGTGCGCCATCGGGCGTGCCCTTATGGCCAACCCCAGCATGGTGCTGCTGGACGAGCCCAGCATGGGTCTGGCGCCGCAGATTGTTGAAGAGGTGTTCAACATCGTCAAAGACCTGAACGACAAGGAAAAGGTGACGTTCCTGCTGGCTGAGCAAAACACCAATATGGCGCTCCAGTATTCCGACTACGGCTACATCATGGAAAGCGGCCGCGTGGTGATGGACGGTGTGGCATCAGACCTGCGCAACAACGAAGACGTCAAGGAGTTTTACCTGGGCGTGGGCGGTGGCGAGCGCAAGAGTTTCAAGGACGTGAAGAGCTACAAACGACGCAAGCGCTGGCTGGCTTGAATCATGTACACCACCGGCTTGCCCACTTCAACAATGAGGATGCGTTTGTGAGTGATTTTTTCGACCTATTGGAAGCCCGCTCCCCGCAAGCCCGTGAGGCTGCACTGATGGCTGCATTGCCTCGCCAGGTGGCCCATGCCCAGACCCGTTCCACGGCCTTTGCCGGCATTTTGGCGGGGGTGGATGCCGCCAGCGTGCATGACCGCGCCGCGCTGGCGCGTCTGCCAGTGACACGCAAACACGAGTTGCTGGCGCTTCAGCAGCAGGCTCGCGCCAAGGACGCCAGCAACGTATTTGGCGGCTTCAGCACCATGGGTTTCGGTGCCGCCATGCCCCGCTTGTTTGCCAGCCCCGGCCCGATTTATGAGCCGGAAGGCGTGGGCAAGGACTACTGGCGCATGGCGCGGGCCATCTTTGCTGCGGGCTTTCGGCCCGGGGAGCTGATCCACAACTGTTTCAGTTACCACTTTGTGCCTGCCGGTTCGATGATGGAGACCGGCGCCCATGCGTTGGGCTGCACGGTATTTGCAGGCGGTACCGGTCAAACCGAACAACAGGTGCAGGCCATGGCCGAACTGCGGCCCGCGGGCTACATCGGCACCCCCAGCTTCCTGAAGATCATTCTGGAAAAAGCGGCTGATATGGGTGTGCCGTTGCCCAGTGTGAAGAAAGCCATGATGGGTGGCGAGGCTTTTCCACCTTCCCTGCGCGACTGGTTCACCGCACACGGTGTTGATGCGTATCAGTGCTACGCAACGGCCGATCTGGGCCTGATCGCCTATGAAACGGCCGCCCGCGAAGGCCTGGTGCTGGACGAAGGTGTGATTGTTGAAATCGTTCGTCCTGGCACCGGTGACCCCGTGCCCGAGGGCGAGGTGGGCGAGCTGGTGGTAACCAGCCTGAACCCTGACTATCCCTTGATCCGCTTTGGCACGGGTGACTTGTCGGCAGTGTTGTCAGGCAACTGCCCCACGGGCCGTACCAACACGCGAATCAAGGGCTGGATGGGCCGCGCGGACCAAACCACCAAA
The DNA here is from genome assembly GCA_011391115.1 of Candidatus Egaibacter danicus. The sequence goes on from JAABRC010000081.1 coordinate 7,588, forward strand.
ATCCGGGGCATGTTTGTGCACCCCGGCCAGGTGGACACCATTGCCAAACGCTTCCCTGAAGTCATGAAGGCGCGGCTGATCGTCACCGGTGAAATGGCCAACGATGCCATGACACTCAAGGTGGAAACCGCCTGCAGCGGCCCCGACGCGCTGGCTGCCAAAATTGGCGAGGCCATTCGCGACGTCACCAAGCTGCGGGGTGACGTGGAGCTGGTGGTGCCAGGCAGCCTGCCCAATGACGGCAAAGTTATTGAAGACGCGCGCAGCTACAAATAGCGTTGACAGGGATTTGTAGGGAGTTTCCCGCTAAGTAGTTTCCGCGATGGAAATGTGAATTTGGCGCTTTAGACTGTCTTCA
>JAABRC010000082.1 GCA_011391115.1 Candidatus Egaibacter danicus
CCCAGAAAGGTCAGCGTGATGATGGCCCGGCGAAAATCGTTCGGGAATCGCCGGGTGACCACTGCGAAAGCCGGTGAGTACAGTGTGGCCGCCATGGCGGCGCCCATGGCCATCCAGACGGCATAGAACATGGTAGCGGTGTTGACCACACTCAGTAGCAGCAAGCACAAACCCAGCCCGAGTGAACCCCAGGTCATCACGGCGCGCTCCTGGCCCCGGTCAATCCAGCGCCCTACCGGGTAGGCCATCAACCCTTCCACCAGCATGGCGAGGCTGAAGGCCAGCGACGACTGGGCGCGGTTCATGCCCAGTTCCTGCTCCACCGGTGCCACCAGCAGGGCGAAGAGGTAAAAAACACTACCCCAGGAGATCAACTGGGTCAGTGACATCCAGCCGACGAGGTGGTGGTCGTGCTGATGTGGACGTGACATGGCGGGGATTATGACAAGAGCCCCCGGATCAGACCCGTTAAAGAGGGCCCTTTTGGCTGTACTTTCGGGCTTCAGGATCGCGTCATCCGACCTACAGTCTGAATCACGTTCCCAACCGCCTTTCCCACAACAGATACCTCGGCACTTCAGACATCATGGGCTGGAAAATCTCCAAATTCACAACGAGCCTGATGGGGCTGATCGGTTTGTCGACCGATTCATCCAGCGAGTCCAGCGTGGAGGCCCGTACCGACTTCATTCGCCAGGCCATGCTGGATTGCCTGACGGGTGTGGCTGCCAATCGGGAACTCCAGCGAGTGCGGGGGCGCGTGCTTTATGCGTCCGATCCCATCGTGCTGTGGTACCTGCGCGGTGACCTGATGACGCTGTTGTCAGCCAAGTATGGTGAGGTTGCCGCCAGCGAGGAGCTGGCTTACATCTCGACCCTGTTTCAGGGGTTGCTGCCACGTGCCATGGCGCCACGCTCCGGCCCTGCCCGCTGAACCGCAATTTGCTTTACTTTGCGCGCGGGGATTTGGGCCAATCTGAAGGTCCAGATTGGCGTAAGATCAAGCCCATCGCTTTGATATATATCCCCTGTTACTGCAGCGTCATGTGATTGCCGTTTGAAGGGGCGAAGCGGACAAGACGTTTAATGAACTGGAAAACATCAAAATTCGCGTCCAGCATGCTGAGCCTCCTGCGCTCAGGCGATTCCGTTCTTGATGCCAGCCCCGATCACCGGATCGAAGATATCCGCCGCACCATGGTGGAATGTCTGCGCGATGTGACGCCCAGTGACGAACTGACGCATGTGCGCTCCCGGGTCTTGTATGGCCGGGATGTCCAGTCCCTCTGGTACGTTCGTTCCGACGTCATGAATCTGATTGCCGGCACGCACGGTGAAACGCTGGCACGCGAGCAGCTGGTGATGCTGACAGACATGTTCCGGGGTTTGTTGCCCAAGGGGCTGGATTCCCGCCGGGGTGGTTTGTTCAGGGGATAAGGCAAAAGGAACAAGAAAGCATGAGAACGTTGTCACTGCGGGATTCGGGAGATCTGGGGCGGTATCTGAAAGCGGTAGTGGATGCTGGAGGTTCAGACCTGTTTCTGACCGTCGGTGCGCCGCCGTCCGGCAAGGTGGCCGGTGTGGTGCGGCCACTGACATTGCCGCCGCTGTTGCCCGACTCGGTCCGCACGCTGGCCCAACTGATTCTGACCGATGCCCAAATGCGTGATTTTGATGCGCGCATGGAGTGTGATCTCGCACTCTTTATTGAAGGGCTGGGGCGCTTTCGCGTCAACATGTACATGCAGCGTGGCGAAGTGGCCATGGTGCTGCGTTACGTCCAGTCGCGCATTCCCTCACTGGAAGAGCTCAAGATGCCGCTGGTGCTGCGTCAGTTGGCGTTGCTCAAACGCGGCCTGGTGCTCATCGTCGGGGCGGCCGGGGCGGGCAAGTCCACCACGCTGGCATCCATGCTGGACTACCGCAATTACCACCGGCCGGGCCACATTCTGACGATCGAAGACCCGATCGAATTCATGCATTCGCATAAACAGTCCATCGTTAGCCAGCGCGAGGTGGGGGTGGACACGCAGTCGTTTGGCGATGCACTGCGCCACGCCATGCGGGAGTCGCCCGACGTGATCATGATTGGCGAGCTGCGCGACTTCGAGACGCTGCAGCACGCCCTGAACTACGCCGAAACCGGGCACCTGTGCATTTCGACCATGCACGCCAACAATGCCAACCAGGCGATTGAGCGCATGCTGAGCTTTTTCCCCGACGATGCGCATAGACGCATCCTGCTCGACCTGTCCATGAACCTGCACGGTGTGGTTGCCCAGCGCTTGGTGCCCGGCGTGGGAGATCGGCTGGTTGCGGTGTCCGAAGTGATGCTGCGCACGCCCTATATTGCCGACCTGATCAACAAGGGCCATATTGACCAGATCCGGCCCGTGCTGGCCAAAAGCAACGAGCTGGGCATGCAGACGTTCGACCAGTCGCTATTCAACCTGTTCAGCAACGGTGAAATCACGGTGGAACAGGCGCTGGAAAACGCAGACTCCAGAACCGACCTGTCCGTGCGGCTGCGGCTGGAGCGTGGCGAGAGCATTTCATCGCGTTTTGAATAGCTAAATACGACCTTAGCCCTCACCGAATATGCGTGAGTAGCTATCTAATTTATAGCAAATCAAGGGTTGTTACGCACCGCGCGACGGTACTGCATGGCCTCCGCCACGTGGGCCACCTGTGTCGTGGTGGCTCCAGCCAGGTCGGCAATGGTGCGTGCCACCTTCAAGGCACGGTGCGTGCTGCGGGCGGACCAGCCCAGCCGGGCTGCGGCGACGTTCAAAAACTTGGCTGCTGCAGTGTCCAGCAGCAGGTGGGTATCAATTTCCTGACCCTGCAGCGCGTGGTTGGCTTTACCCTGGCGCGCCACCGCCCGTTGCCGGGCATCGGCGCAGCGCGTCTGGATGCTGTGGGTGGACTCGCCTGCTGGCGACTGCATCAAATCAGCGGCGGGCAGGGCGGGCACTTCAATATGCAGGTCGATGCGGTCCATCAGCGGGCCGCTGAGCTTGCCCTGGTAGCGCGACACCTGATCGGGCGTGCAGCGGCACGCCTTTTGCGAGGAGCCCAGATAGCCGCAGGGGCAGGGGTTCATCGCGCCAATGAGCTGAAAGCGCGCCGGGAATTCTGAACGTCTCGCCGCGCGCGAAATGGTGATGAGCCCGGTTTCCAGTGGTTCCCGCAGGGCTTCCAGAGCGGCCCGGGGGAACTCGGGCAGTTCATCCAGAAACAGGACACCGTGGTGGGCCAGCGAGATTTCGCCGGGGCGTGGAGGTGAGCCACCGCCCACCAGCGCTACCGCACTGGCCGTGTGGTGCGGGTTACAGGTGGGCCGCTGAGCCCAGCGTTCAAGTGAAAACCGCCCGCCCAGACTGGCAATGGCGGCGCTTTGCAGGGCCTCATCCGTGCTCATGGGGGGCAACAGCCCGGCGAAACGCTGGGCCAGCATGGACTTGCCGGAGCCCGGCGGGCCGACCAACAGGATGCTGTGACCGCCCGCGGCAGCTATTTCCAGTGCGCGTTTGGCGCCGGTTTGTCCCTTGACGTCAGACAGATCGGCGTAGCGGGCAACAGTGGCTTTCGGGGCAGACGAGATGCGCGCCCAGCCGTCGCCGGTGTTGGCCGGGTCGTCGCCTGATGTGCCCGTTGCGTCCGTGGCACCCGGTGGCAGAAACTGGCGCACCACATCCAGCAGGTGGCGGGCACGGTACACATGGGCATCGGGCACCAGCGCGGCCTCGTCAGCGCTGCCCACGGGCAAAACCAGCCGGGTTACCACTTTGGAGGCGTGCAGCGCTAGGGCCATGGCCAAAGCGCCGCGCACCGGGCGCAACTCGCCTGACAAAGACAGTTCCCCTGCAAACTCGTGGCCTGCCAGGCGCGATGCGTCGATCTGCCCGCTGGCGGCCAAAATACCCAATGCAATGGGCAAGTCGAACCGCCCGGAGTCTTTTGGCAGGTCGGCCGGCGCCAGGTTCACGGTGATGCGTTTGTTATTCGGGAACTCCAGCCCCGAGTTTTGAATGGCCGAGCGCACGCGCTCACGGGCTTCCTTCACCTCCACATCAGCAAGGCCTACCAGCGTGAAGCTCGGCAGCCCATTGGCCAGGTGCACCTCAACCGTGACTGCAGCTGCATCCAGACCCAACAAAGCCCGGCTTTGCACCAAAGACAGGCTCATAACGGTAATTCCTCATAACGGTGCATCGTGACCTGCTCGGTTTTGGACTCAGTGCACCACATACGTGCATACTGATGTTTTATACAGTCATCTTAACGCGGGCTCGGTAAAAGGGTGCACGTCGACGGGAAAAATACCTGAAATAAGTTCTTCGAAATGACTGGCATGGTAGTTGCGTATTGGCCTTGCCTACTCACCTTTGTTGGAGATCTTTGTGGAATCAATCACCGTACCCCCGTTTTTGCGTCAGGAGAAACTATGAAACTCGTATCGGCTGTCATCAAACCGTTCAAGCTTGACGAGGTGCGCGAAGCCCTCTCGGCTATTGGCGTACAAGGTATCACCGTGACCGAAGTCAAAGGCTTCGGCCGTCAAAAAGGCCACACGGAGCTCTACCGCGGTGCTGAGTATGTGGTCGATTTTCTGCCCAAAGTGAAGATCGAAGCCGCTGTTTCGGACGAACTGGTGGACCGTGTTATTGAAGCCATCGAAGGTGCTGCGCGCACCGGCAAGATTGGCGACGGCAAGGTTTTTGTCTACAACCTGGAACAAGTCGTGCGCATCCGCACTGGCGAAACGGGCAAGGAGGCCCTATGAAAAAGTTAATCCTTTCACTTGCGCTCGGTTTAAGCCTGCTGATGGGCGGCACAGCCGCCTTCGCTCAAGCGGCACCAGCCGCACCCGCAGCTTCCGCAGCGATGGAAGCCAAACCGGCTGATGCGGCTGCTGCGCCTGCAGCTGTTGCTGCACCGGCCGCTGCTGCTGAAGCCGCACCCGCTGCGGCCCCTGCTGCGCCTGCTCCGGTACCCAATAAAGGCGACACCGCCTGGATGATGGTTTCCACGCTGTTGGTTATCTTGATGACGGTTCCCGGTCTGGCGCTGTTCTATGGCGGACTGGTCCGCAGCAAAAACATGCTGTCGGTGCTGATGCAGGTCATGGTCACGTTCTCATTGATCGTTGTACTGTGGTTCATCTATGGCTACAGCCTGGCGTTCACCGAAGGCAATGCATTTGTGGGTGGGTTTGATCGCCTGTTCATGAAGGGTGTCTGGGACAACGCTGCGGGCACGTTTGCCAATGCAGCGACCTTTAGCAAAGGCGTGTACATCCCGGAGATCGTGTTCGCAGCCTTCCAGGCAACGTTTGCCGGTATCACCTGCGCGCTGATCGTTGGTGCTTTCGCCGAGCGCATGAAGTTCTCGGCCGTGCTGATGTTCATGGTGCTGTGGTTCACCTTCAGCTACGCCCCGATTGCACACATGGTGTGGTTCTGGATGGGCCCTGATGCCTACGCCTCCAAGGAAGTGGTTGACGCCATGACCGCCAAGGCGGGTTATGTGTGGCAATCCGGCGCCCTGGACTTTGCAGGCGGTACTGTGGTGCACATCAACGCGGCCGTTGCCGGCCTGGTCGGCGCCTTCATGGTCGGCAAGCGTATCGGTTACGGCAAGGAAGCCATGGCGCCTCACAGCCTGACGCTGACCATGGTCGGTGCCTCGCTGCTGTGGGTGGGCTGGTTTGGCTTCAACGCCGGCTCGGCTCTGGAAGCCAATGGCTTCGCGGCTCTGGCGTTCATCAACACCTTCGGTGCAACGGCTGCTGCCGTGTTGGCCTGGTGTATCGGCGAAGCGCTGATGCGCGGTAAGGCTTCCATGCTGGGTGCAGCATCCGGTGCGGTAGCGGGTCTGGTGGCGATCACGCCAGCAGCCGGCAACGTCGGTATCGGCGGTGCCCTGTTCATCGGCTTCTTTGCCAGTTTCGCCTGCCTGTGGGGTGTAAATGGCCTCAAGAAGATGCTCGGTGCAGATGACTCACTGGACGTCTTCGGCGTGCACGGCATTGGCGGTATCGTCGGTGCCCTGTTGACGGGTGTGTTCAATGCGCCTTCGCTGGGTGGCCCTGGCTATGTGGCTGACTGGGTGACGGCCAGCATGATCACGGCGGCTGACTACTCCATCGCTGGCCAGGTCTGGATTCAGGCCAAAGCTGTGCTGACGACCATCGTGTGGTCGGGCGTGGTGTCTGTAGTGGCTTTCAAACTGGTTGATCTGGTGATCGGTCTGCGCGTGACGGAAGAAGAAGAGCGCGAAGGTCTGGACATCAGCGCACACGGCGAAACCGCCTACAACCGCTAGGCATTTTCGTGATCGTCTCCTGGCCAGCCTGACCGTCAAGGTTGGCTTCTGATCCGCGACAGTTTCGGCTGTCGCGGATTTTTTTCGTTCTTCGTTCCGGGTGAAGAGGCCATGCACAATACGGCATTCACACGAGCCTCCCCATGACCGAATCACTGACATTGACGAATGAGCACCTGCGCTGCGAGATCAAACCCGGGCTGGGCGGTTGCGTTGCCGGGCTGTGGTTGCAAGGCATACCGGTGCTGCGTTCAACCCTGGCGCAGTCGCTGGTGTCGGTGCGGGAGTCGGGCAGTTTTCCACTGGTGCCATTCTCCAACCGGATCGGTCACGCCAGCCTGCAATGGAACGGCACCAGCCACCCGCTGGTGAAAAACTTCCCGCCCGAGCCCCATGCCATCCACGGTGTGGGCTGGCAGCGGCCCTGGGCGGTGCTGGAGGCGGATGACCACTTTGCGATGCTCTCCTTCGAACACCGGCCTGATGCCAGCTGGCCGTTTGCATTTGATGCCTCACAGGCATTCCGGCTTACCCCCCATGCGCTGGAAATGACCCTGAGCATCACCAACCAGTCTGCCCAGAGCGCACCCGTGGGTCTGGGTTTTCACCCCTACTTTGTCAAACGCGCTGGCACTCACATTCAATTTGAAGCGACAGGCCGTTGGGAAATGAGTCACGAAACACTGCCGACCCATCGCGCCCCCTCTCAGGGGCTGAATGTGGACCTGGCCGCTCTCGACGTGGACCACTGCTTTGACGGCTGGAGCGGCATGCTGCAGTTGCGCGACGAATTGCTGCACACGCGCATCACGTCGACCATGAGCCGCCTGGTGGTCTTTACCAACACCACCAAGAGCTTTGTAGCGATCGAACCGGTGAGCCATGTGAACAATGCGCTCAACATGGTTGCCTTGAACCCGGAGAAGGCGGACGAACTGGGTGTGAACATCCTGCAGCCGGGTGAGTCCATGACTGCCCAGATGACCATTGAAGTGGATACCGCGACATGACATTGACAACCCTCAACGCCAACTGGCAAGCCGTCTCGCCCGAACCCAGCGCCCTGGGCGAATCCCCGTTCTGGCACCCGCACGAGCAAATGCTTTATTGGGTGGATATTCCCGGCCAGAAGATCCTGCGCGCCAATGTCTTCATGGGCACGGTGCAAAGCTGGCCGATGCCGATGGAGCCGGGCTGCATCGCCCCGGCGGCCAGCGGTGGCCTGGTGATCGCCCTGCGCGACGGCATTTACCGCGCCCGTGACTGGGGCGGGGTTCTGACGCTGATCCAGCGTTTTGACCACGATACTGCCACCATGCGGTTCAACGACGGCAAGGCTGACCCGCTGGGCCGCTTTTGGGCCGGCACCATGTTTGAGCCCCGCACGGCCCCCAACGCGGAACTGTTTTCGCTGGACTGTCGCGGTGGCAAAGCACCGGTGGTGGAGCGCAAAGCAGGCAATGCCATCATCGCCAACGGGCTGGCCTGGTCACCCGACGCCAAAACGGTGTATTGGACCGACACACCCAACCATGTCATTCGCGCTTGGGACTGGGACGCTGCCAGCAATGCCATGACGAACATGC